>JAHQWA010000631.1 GCA_019634045.1 Saprospiraceae bacterium | reverse complement strand
CATCAGTCATGGTACTCACATTGGTCCCATTTAGGATGTAGTCACCGGCAGAAGGCGTATCCAAACAGCCTAGCAAGTTCATGAGGGTAGACTTACCAGAACCAGAAGGTCCCATCAAGGCCACATATTCGTTCTTGGCAATATCTAGGGTAATAGACTTGAGTGCATGCACTTCGGTCGTACCCATGATATAGATCTTCCTGAGTTCTTGAACGGAGATAATGGAATTCATATTAATTCTTTATAAGATTCTCGGGCGATTATTATTCTTCGGATCAGACGCGTTTCACAAGGGTTTGCTTCTATCGTGATCCCTTGCAACTCAAGCGCAGTACAGCGGGAGTTTCTCTTACTTCAAATCAATCACTTTTGGCACTTCAAAGTACTCTCCGTTTTGCTGCGGTGCATTCTTTAGGCCTTTAGAGCGTTCTAGTTGATGCTTTACCTCATCCTTTCGTAATACATTCTGAGCTTCACTTACATAAACGAGCGGTTCTACTTTCTCTGTATCCAACTCATTTAGTTTTTCTACCATCCCCAAAATGTTGTTTAGATCCTTCTGGATCCCCACTCGCTCCTCCTTAGATAGCTCTAAACGTGCTAAATGCTCCAGTCGTGAAATTAGTTTTTCATCTATATTCATAACAAATAAATCGAAGTTCGTTACAAAATCATCGGCCAAGTTACTGATTTGCTCATTTCAAGGGCAATCTATCTGCTCAAAAAATTCAAGAATTCCCGCATAAATTTTATTTTCGTGCCCGTCAGTCTGATTCTAACTTTATGGCAACTCACCTACTGCGTCTAAAAGTCTGTACCACAAACTGGGAATAAGCTGGAAAGTCTCTATAAAATTCAGACACTTTCTCCGAGCAGTTTCCGTTTGTTGCACTGAATCTGCAGTAGAATTGGTTTGCTTCCATATGATAACATAAATAATGTCAACGCCAAAGGTTAAGCATATAGCCATCGCTGGGAATATTGGAGCCGGCAAAACTACACTTTGCACTCAACTGGGAAAGAATTTCGGTTGGGATGTGCACTATGAGTCGGCGGATAACAATCCGTACCTGAGTGACTTTTATGTGGACATGCAACGCTGGTCCTTCAATCTACAGGTTTACTTCCTAAATAGCAGATACCAGCAGATATTGAAAATTTTGGACGGAGACAAGACGGTGATCCAAGATAGGACCATCTATGAAGATGCGTACATATTCGCTCCGAACTTGCACGATATGGGGCTGATGCCAAGCCGAGACTTCCAGAACTACTTTGAGTTGTTCAAAACCATGTCTTCTCAGATTCAACCGCCAGATCTACTCATTTACCTGAAGGCCAGTATTCCTACCCTGGTTTCCCATATTCAGGCGAGAGGTAGAGATTATGAGGGTAATATGAGTCTTGACTACCTCAAGCGCTTGAATGAGCGGTATGACAACTGGATCGACACCTATGAAGAAGGCCGATTACTGGTGATCAGTGTTGATGACTTAGATTTTAAGAATAAGGCCGAAGATTTGGGAAAGGTAGTGGACTTAGTCCGTGCTGAATTACATGGACTCTTCTAGATGGCTATAACTTAGGCAAGGCTTAGTAGTAATGCTAGGACAGGTTGCATTAAGGTCTCAACAAGTCTTTTTCTTTTTGGGTTGATTCTTCCGCTTCCACCTCCCAACCCAACCATTCCGTCACCGTTTCTGGTAACATACTAGCTAACTTAGAGTAGGCATCATCATTCATGAAAGCACCTATTGCAACTACGTGAAAAAGGAGGGTAAATAAAAAGGCTTTTGCCCGGTTTATTCTTGCAGCTCTTTTAAATTTGCGGTTTTGCATAATCCAGTTCCATTTGGTGATTGAACAAGTGAGTGCTTGATCTCTTTAATCAGAACGGGAACTTTCCTAAGTGTATTTTTCAGCACACTGTTAAAAAAAACATAAGATGTTGCAGCAGATCCTGGCAGAACTAGCGGAAACGAATACTCGATTGGTAGCGGTATCTAAGACAAAGCCCGTAGAGCAGATATTGGACATGTATCATCAAGGGCAGCGCATCTTTGGGGAGAATCGCGTTCAGGAACTTGTGGAAAAGCAAGCGACCCTTCCGAAAGATATTGAATGGCATGCCATCGGACACCTGCAGACGAATAAAGTGAAATACATCTGCTCTTTTGTGAGTTTGATCCATTCGGTAGACAGCCTAAAGCTCCTCCGGGAAATCAATAAACAAGCCGTCAGGAACGAAAGAGTAATTGACTGCCTATTGCAGATCAAGATTGCAGCTGAGGATTCAAAATTTGGATTAAGTCAAGCAGATGCGAAGACCTTACTTGGTAGCGAAGCCTTTTCTCAGCTACAAAATGTCAGGATTGTCGGACTCATGGGCATGGCTACTTTCACCGATAATATCGATCAAGTGCGCGGTGAATTTCAGCATTTAAAGACATGCTTTGAGGAACTGAAGACAACGTTCTTTTCCGAGCAGGCCGATTTTAAGGAAATCTCCATGGGCATGTCTGGAGACTACCGCATAGCGCAAGAAGAAGGGAGTACGATGGTTAGAATCGGAAGCCTCTTATTTGGCGCACGCTAATCCAGCAATAGCAGTTTACGTGTTGCAACTTGTCCATCCAGCTGAATACGAATCCAGTAAACACCGCTAGGGTAGGCTTCCAAAGAGATCAAGGCTCCATCCGTTTGGTCCTGGCCAACAAGCAAGCGCTGTCCATTAGCAGCAAAAATTTCCCATTGCCAATCAAGGAAACCTTCTTCTTGTATCTTGATTTGAAAGACAGCTCGACTAGGATTTGGGCTAATCTGCCAAGCAAGTTCGGGAGTCTCTGGCTCCCCTGTCGTAGATACATTTAGAAAGGGAGCATAAGGCGTTTCCCACAACTCAATTCCGCCTCTCTTATTTCCTATGATCAGGTTTAAATATTCATCTCCCCCAATGTTTGCAAGCGCAATCGTTGACTCTGCACCTGCATCTACCCCCGGGATTTCTCCCAAATAGGTAAAGTCTCCTTGTAGATTCCCTTGGATCTCTCCATACCGCTCAATCGTTCCGATTCTATTTCCGACAAACAATTGCCATTCTTCGTCCACCAGCGTCAGAAAAGGACTGCTATAGCCCGAAAAGGCCAATCCATCGGTTTGCGCCACTACTCCCCCCCAGACCATTGCATTGGGAGCCAGGCTGGGATCGGGTTCGAACATGGGATTCATGGGTGTCCCCTGATTTTGGAAGTAATTGATATTTCCGCTTTGTTCTCCAATTAAGAGATCCAAACGTTGGTCTCCATTTACATCCACCAATTGAGGCCGACTGTTGAAGCCAATATTGATCCCCATATAGCCATATTGTACATTAGCAAAGGCCATAGGTTGGCCTTCTCCGGCGATATTCTCTGCGTAAAAAAGTTGGCCATTGATTTCTCCGATCAAAGCATCTAGATCCTTATCTCCATCTAGATCACCGAAGGTGGGTGAAAAGTCGGTGGCAGCTTGACTAAACT
Organism: Saprospiraceae bacterium; assembly: GCA_019634045.1. Lineage (GTDB taxonomy): Bacteria > Bacteroidota > Bacteroidia > Chitinophagales > Saprospiraceae > DT-111. Next base: position 15,184 of record JAHQWA010000631.1, on the reverse strand, counting down.
GATTTAGAGAAAAAAGGTCTTGATCCCGTAGTTCAAAAACTGGAATGTCATCCGTTCCTGTGTTTTCGAAATAATAGATTCGGGCATTTTTAGCCCCTAGTGGTTCGAAAAAAGTTCCATTCCCAACGACTATGTCCATCACTCCGTCTTGGTTGAAATCGACAAAGCAAGGGTAGCTATTTTCACCAAGATCTACCATATCAGAAACCAACCAGTCTTTACGAACCAGCCCATAATCTCCACTTCCCTCTCCTACTCCTCTGCTATATTGCCACAACACCTCTTTACTCTCCCCTCCTGCATCTACATTGGGGGCCACCATAATCTCTTCGACGCCATCATTATTAATATCGAGGTAAAAAGCGGCCGGAAAAACAGCAAGATTTACGCTTTCATCCTCACTAGGGAAGGCTGGATCTTGCAACCCCATCCAAGCCGTTTCACAATCTCCCTCATTAGTCAGATAATTCAAGGCATCGAAGGATACGTCGCCTAAAATCAATTCCCGATCCCCGTCTCCATCGGCATCAAAGGTGAGTAAGGTGGAGCCCGTGTGGCGGACTTCCACGGGCGTATCTGTAAACTCGGGGCTGAAACAATCATTCGGCCCGTCTGATAAATCTACCTGATTTGAATTCCCGCTTTCGAATAAGCCTCCCCAGCACCTTTCTCGCAGAGAGAATAAGAGTGTATCCTTCCCAAAGCCTCTTTCAATCGATTGATTCTCATACAACTCAATATACCCGCCCGTAGAATTGAAAGTGAGGATATCGAGATCACCATCGCAATCCAGATCATCAATAGCCGGGTAATCGATATTGCTGATAAAGATCGGTAAATCGCTTCCACTACTGGGCGAAAAGTAAATTACATTCAGCGGCCGATCAAACTCAATCAGATCAAAATGAATCTTTCCTTCACGAATCACTCCTTTGTAGGCGACGATACCGTTCAGTTGTAGATTCGGAAATGCAAAGAGATCCATCACACCATCTTCATTGAAATCACGCAACAGGGCCCAATTAATGATCTCAGGAAAGCCTTCGAGGTACTCGGGAGCATAGCGATAGCTGCTCTGCCCCGAAACACCCTCATTGATGAAAGTCAGTTGCTTATTGCCCGATCGATCGAAAACATATAGATCCTGTATACCATCTGCATTTAGATCAACCTCCGATAATTGAGGAGAATTCAGTCCCCCGACCAAGGGCATGGGGAAAGTTCTTCCTGCCGCATCCTGGAAACTTGCCTCCCATGTCTGCAAGCTTTGGGCTAGTAGGGAAATAGGAGAAGAACAGGATAAAAAAAGTCCTAAACTCAACACCATCAGGGCCTTTCCTAGTATGTTTTTTCTGGGAAAAACCGTGATCTCCACTATGGGTTTCATTTTATTTTTTATCATTACGTATTGAATCTCTTTTATCTACATCTACCGCAAAAGAAACCTCTCACAAGCTTTGAAAGTATATATAGGGGTAAAAATAACCGGAATTGTCATTCAAATAGCCATTGCCGGACTTTAAAAAACTACTGATGAGAAATCATTCTTTGCTAAGCTTTATCCTACTCCTTTTTTTCAGCACTGCCCTGTGGAGCCAACAAGACACTAGTAGCACCATCCGCATCGTACCTGATGAGGCTCGAAAACAGGTCAGAATACAAGAATACAATCTGATTGTGGTGGACGATGATATTGTCTTTAATGCTTCTGGCTTGGATGGAGAAGGAGAGATTAGCATTAATGGTGAATCCTCAACCATTGATTTTACCAAAGGTAGAGGACGATTGGATCGCGAAGTAGATGTAGCAGGTGAGTTACTTCTTTTACATCCACCAGATGGCAACTACCAGCTCTATCACGCCTCCAAGCGTTCCAGTGGCAGTATCCGTTTGCGGAAAATCCCGATGTGGCTCTCCATTTTGCCACCGCTGATTGCTATTGTACTAGCCTTGATTTTCAAGGAAGTAGTCGTTTCTCTCTTTGTCGGGATTTGGGTGGGAGCCTTTATTGCCGGAGGTATGCGATTGGAATCCCTGTATTACTTTGTGTTGAGTTTCTTACAAGTGATCGAAAAATACATTATCGGGGCCCTGAATGATGGAGGGCATCTCTCGGTGATTATATTTTCACTATTGATAGGTGGCATGGTCGCCATCATTTCTCGGAATGGCGGTATGGCCGGGGTCGTAAAGTCCCTGTCCAAGTATGCTCGCTCTCCTCGGAGTGCTCAAGCTATCACTTGGCTGCTCGGAGTAGCCATCTTCTTCGACGATTATGCCAATACTTTGATCGTAGGTAACACGATGCGCTCGGTAACCGATAAATTCAAGATATCGCGAGAGAAACTAGCCTATATAGTGGATAGTACAGCTGCACCCGTGGCCGCGGTAGCCTTTATCACTACCTGGATTGGAGCAGAGTTAGGCTATATTGATGATGGCATTAGTCAAATTGCAGCTTTCGAAAATACCACCCCCTATTCTATATTCATTAGTTCCTTGAAGTATTCCTATTATCCGATTCTAACACTCTCCTTCATCTTAATGGTTGTGTACTTAAAACGTGATTTCGGTCCGATGCTAAAGGCCGAACAGCGCGCCAGAACTACGGGTAAGGTCTCTTCTACCGCTAGTGAAGTAGCTGGACACGAAGAAGAATTGGAAAATTTGGATCCTGTCCCTAATGCTCCGCTCAAGTGGTACAATGCGGTGATTCCCGTGATGGTGGTTATTCTGATGACCATCTTTGGCTTGATTGATACCGGAATTAGTAGCTGTTATTCCTCACTAGTGGATGAAGGGGTAAGCAATCTTTCCGCTTCTTGGGGTTCAGTTTGGTCTAACCTAGGGGCGCTACTCCCGAACCCAGAGGGTGGATTCTTTATGAAGCTAGGGGTCTTGATTGGAGCGGCTGATTCCTACATCGCCCTCTTATGGGCCTCGCTTTCCGGCGTATTGGTCGCGATTATTATGACCCTTTCTGGTCGAATCATGAAGTTAGCCGATACGATCAGTACCATGGCTACTGGTTTCAAGACGATGCTGCCAGCCTTGATCATCTTGACTTTGGCCTGGTCTTTAGCTACTACCACCGAGGAATTACATACGGCCACCTTCTTAACTTCCGTCTTACAGGATAGCATTAATCCTTATCTAATGCCGATACTGATCTTTGTACTGTCGGCTCTCATTGCTTTTTCCACAGGTTCCAGTTGGAGTACCATGGCGATCTTGTACCCAATTGCTATCCCGACAACCTGGGCGATCTGCCAAGCTCAGGGGATTTCAGATGGACACTCCACAGAGTTATTATTCAATGTCATTTCTGTTGTATTAGCAGCCTCTGTGCTGGGGGATCATTGTTCGCCGATATCGGATACCACCATACTTAGTTCGCTGGCGTCCAATTGTAATCATATTGATCACGTTCGGACGCAGTTACCCTATGCGCTAGTCGTAGGAGGGGTCAGTGCTTTAGCTGGTGGAGTTTCTACAGCCTTAGGTGGCGGTTGGCTCATCTGCTTCATTCTACTGATTGTCAGCTTATTGTCTTTATTCCTATTCCTATGGCGGTTTGGAACGAAGGTGGATGAGTAACTACCTCTTACCTCTTTTGTTGATTAGCTCTATGAGCGAGAACATAACCTACCATTTCCTTTGTGGTTAGCATTTTCTGTTCTGCTATATCGGGTCTTTGCACCTCCATGGCTTGCCCGCCCTTCACTGTAGTGACCATGGGATCGAACCGTATATAAGTATATAGGGTACTGATCAATACTTTATCCATCTCAAACATTTGATCAAAGGTAACGATGGTATTCAACACTAAATCTTTCGTAATCGGATCATCTTGTTGAAATAAGTTGATCATATACCAAAGTGCCGGCTTTAAGGCCATACGCTTCATCAACACTTCGACACTTTGCCAGTGATAAGCTGAAGGATAAATGATTTTATAATAGTTGGTATCTTGAAGAATATATTTTGCCTCCACGTTCAAGACGATAGAATCGCCTTGAACTTGTACACCCATTTCATATAGGTCTTTCAGCCATCGTTCATAAACTGGCTGTTTTTCGGGTGACATCCGGTAATCCTCTAGGTTTATGTGCTGAGCAGAGGAATAAAAGCCTCCCATTAAGCATAACATGAATAATATTCTCGAGATCATAATTCTTTTTCTTTTGGAAACTGGGAATACAATTGTATTCCCAGCAAATCACTAATCTGTGCATTCAAGAATAAGCACTAGTTGTTTTCTGTCTTTTCCATCAGCTTTTCTGCCAGTACCTCCACCCTTGTTTCTAATGCTTCAAAACGAGCCTCTGACTCGTTGAACTGCTTTTCAAATCGCTTTAAAATCTTCATATAATCCCCGTTATGAACACCAATTACAGTATTTACCATGGCTGGGCCTTTACCTTCCCTAGTCTCCCATGACCTGCCAACGATAAACTTGGTGTCCTCGATCATTAAATCAGCGGGATGAACGGCAATCCCATAACCTGGAATCACTCCTTTCGCTACGATGTAGTCTCCACTAGTGACCGGCCCCATGACCTTGACGGGGATTTGTCCCATAAACGCCACGTTATTACCTTGCTGAACTTTATCCTTAGGTGGCATATTACCAAGGACGATAGGATGCTCCGAAACAGCCATAATTTGTTCTGCTCCCTCTAAATTCTTGGTAATTTTCCCGCCTTTCACTGCCACAATATCCCCACGACTAATGACTTCATGTGGATTAACTCGTTCCAACCATTCAGCATAGTCACCATGTCCAGAAGCATATTCTACACCAATAGTATTGTAAGAATCTGCAATTTCGGTGAATTCACGTATAAGTCCCGTAATAGCCCCTAGAGGATCTATTTTTCCACCTGATCCAATGAAACTAACAAACCGCACCCCATCAAAATAGTAATCTCCCCAATCTGTCACAGATAGAGCTCGAATGGAACCAAGTTCACGATTATCTTTATCAAAGAAACTAACAAACTGGTTTGCTATCGTTAATGAACCGTCAACGTCCACAAAATTGATATTTGGAGCGGAAAAAGAAGGAAGACCATCACACGGTAATGATTCAGGTAGTCCGAGACTGAATCCAGGAAGAACAAGTTTTCCCCCAACATAATGCTCTCCATCAGCTAACTCAGGATTAATCAATTCATCAGGAACAAGACAGTCTCCTGGTGTATCACAACTACCCTCTCCACTCATATCTGGCCCGTTAATTTCCTTTAAGAGATCAAGAAGAATATCAGTCTCTGGAATCTCAATAGGAAGTCCCGCAAATTCATTAATTGGGCCAGCCACTTCCTGATACAAACCATCTGCCAACCTGCAAACCGTACCAGCAATATAAGCTGCTGGTATGAAATTTGTCAAATCGGTAAATTCAAATTCTTCTCCTTCTACCCATCCCCGAACTTGATCTATTGAACCTTGATAAACTTCTGCTACCGGATTGGTCACGTTAATATAGGCAGATCCGTCCCAGGCTGGATGCGTTCTACCAAGCTTGATCTCGATACCATCCCCCCCAATAGCTTCATCTCCGCTGGTATTTTCTACGGAAAAAACGAATCCATTAACGTCGTCGCTGATGCTTAGTTTATCCTTTAGTATGGTTTCTCCTTCTACTACTAAACTATCTTTTAAGGTAGTTGCCAGATCAACATCCAAAGTACCCTCTAGGGCTGTATTCTTCTTGACCGTCAAGTCATCTTTCAAGGTCGTAGCCAAATCTACATCCAGTGTGCCTTCCAGGGCCGTATTCTTCTTGACCGTCAGATCATCTTTCAAAGTCGTGGCTAAGTCCACATCTAATAAACCTCTTAAGGTTGTGTTCTGACCAACGGTGAGGTTTCTTCGAACAAACAAATCATCTCCAAAGCTACTTCTACCTGAAATATTTACAGAACCATCCGTCTTAATACGAATCGCTTCAATATTATTACCTTTAAAGATTACATCTTGTGCCACAGACGTCCCCATCCAATGGTAATTGGTATCAACATTACTGTTTCCCCAAACTGTCCAAAAAGGGATCCCGGTGCTACCCCCTCTCCTTTTTCCTTGCTCTTCAAGCTCTGTGTACCATTCTTCAAAGCTCCGATCCTTAATTTTATCTGCTGTTCCTGCATGAAAGGCATAAGGTACCGACATCAATTTACTCACATTAAGCATCTCAAAATTTTCGCCTCCTTGCTCATCCAGTCCAATCTCAATCCAAATCTCGGCTTCTCCCCAAGGGACCTCCACAAAAGGTAAGCCTACCTTTTTGGCAGCGCGTCCTTGTCCGATAATAAGGTTAAAGAGACCTAGATCATTTGTGACAACCTCATGGATCTCAGCATACACAATTTTGCCTGCTGGTCCATCAGCCCGTAGACTGATTTTTAGGGCAATGCCTTGATTCTGTAACATTTGACCTTTTAAGTTCCTAGCCACTGCTTGGTAATTCATCCCTTGTGGAACATTCTGAGCTTGCAAGTAGTAAGTCGCTGCAAGAACACAAGCAATAAGAAGTATTATTCTTTTCATAATAAATAGGGTTTAGGTGGGGGTTATTGAATCTTTATAACTCTTCTCGATTGAGCAATTTTACTTCTCTTGCTATAAAAGTGGAAGAAGTAAGTCCCAGACTGGAGTTGGCTCATATCGTATGATTGTCGCCCGTCAGTCGATAAAAGCGTCTGGCTATCAATCAACTTGCCAAATACATCAAATATGGACAACGTGATTTTAGCACTTGAAGACTCTTCGAATTCCATGAAGAGTTCTGCCTGGGTTGGATTTGGCGACAAAGAAATTCCGAAGTCAATTCTTGATGACTCAACTTGGGGCAATAGGATTAGCCTGGGTTGCAGAATTCCTTCAGTTAAGAGCCCATTTGCAGTCCGATGTGTCGAAACGAACGGTTCTCCAACTGCCCAGTCCAATTGGATATTTATGCCGGAGTAAGTGCCCCCATGTGTAGAGATTAGCTCCGTAGTGTGTTGTGCTAAGGCTTGATTTAGACTACCAAAGCACAACAATAGCCATGCTACTGTGTACAATTTCATAATGGATTTCTTGAAAAGTTTGGAAAATATAACTTAAAGAGGGGACGATAAACACAAGGTCAACTGATACACATAAAATTGAGTATTATAAGTAAGCGACACAACCACATTATAATGTGGATAACAAGAAAATCTAAAGTGCCTTTGGCAGGTGAGAGAGGGGAACGACTATATTGTAGGCCAAAGGACGATGGTATGGATTAGTTTTCTGATAATCCTAAATCGGACTTTGCTGCAGCTGCTTAATCTTCTTGAGCAGCTTCATCATCTTTAGATTGAAGCCAGGATTGACGTTAAAGAAGTTTTCATTAATCATCAGCCATTCCTTACTTCTTGTAACCGCTTGAATGTTGCTATAAGCGACTTGCTGGGGTTTTTCCAGATGGGCTTTCCAATACAAAGTGTTTTCTGTCAAAGCGAATCCTTCTTTGCAGGAGCCAAAGAGGCTTTGATCACAGATCAGTAAAATTTTTTCTTGCGGTGCCGGGAAAAGGAAAGATTTGGATGCATTCTTCAGCTTTTCCATGGGCATAACTAGAAAGTCGGTATATACTACTTCCTTTTCGCGGGCGAAATCCAGGTAATCCAAGGCCATTTGAAAGAGATTCAAGGCGGGCCAAGTGGCATCCTGGTAACGTAGAATGGCTTCAGGGATCGGGAGAGGATTCAGGTCTTTACAATGACGAATCAAAAAATAATCCAACAATTCACTATTGAATTTTTCAACCCAATAATCAATCGCTTGCTGATCAATTAAGCCTTCAGCATGAGACTGCTCAATCTTATCTGCTATGCCGCCAGCTCTCCGATGTAAGAGATCTCTAAAGCCGGACTCATAGACTCTTTCCGCATATTTGGCGTACTCCCCTCCGGTCATTTCCGCTTTAATTCTAAGACGGAGCGCAGGAAAGAATTGGTCAATTATGCGCTGCGTAAGATCAGCACCAGGTTCAATGACTACCTGTTCTTCTTCGGGTAGTTCAGGCTGTCGGGCTCCACAATTAAAGCAAAACTTGGCCTCTACCGGTAGATCTGTGCCGCACTCCTGGCATTTTTTCATATCGTCTTTTCTGCAATGAAGCCTAAAAGTAAATATTTTCGAAAGTAAAAAGAAAAGGCGTAGAACAAGTCCATTAATTCCTTGTTCAAGCTGTAGAAATTTATAGATAGTATTTCCATTGAATCTGTCAAATACGCTTTATCCATTTTCAAGAGGCTAAGCCACAATTGAACATCATCAATTGTTGAACATCCAAAACACTTCGACATGAGTCAAACACAGGAAGAGACGAGATACGATGAGTACCAAAACTTTGCGTTCCATCCGCATAATATTTATTTGATGCTCCTCTTGTTCAGCCTATCCGTGCTTTTTTTGGCCCTGAGCGCAGCTTTTGTTTATACGAGAGTTCAGAATGGCCTGCCTCCCGTAAAATTACCTTGGTTGTTTGCTTTCAATACCGTCATTCTATTAGGTAGCAGTTGGGCCATGTTACAAGCCAAAAAGGCCTATCTGGCAGATGAAACCGAACGTTATCAAGGCATGTTGATCGTGACCATTGTTCTATCAATCATCTTTATGGTCGCCCAATCCATGGCGTGGTTTCAGCTTTTCAACCAACAGATCTATGTCCACTCCGATCCGTCTGCTGGTTATCTCTATGTAATTTCAGCACTACATTTTGCCCACGTAATTGGTGGATTGCCTTTCCTTGGACTTTTCCTCTGGAAAGCCAAAAAGTACATGAAAGAACCGGTCAGCGTGCTCGTTTACTTTTCTGACCCTGAAAAACGCCTGCGTTTACGGTTATTGACCATCTACTGGCATTTCTTAGATATACTATGGATCTATCTCGTTATTTTCTTCTATCTAAACTATTTGATCCAGTAGGATTAACGGAAATTTAGCTTTCCATTCCTTCCCTACAAGTGTGTTATCCACGACATCTGCTCCGGAAGATTCTTAAGCCTATGTTAAATGCTGATTCATCTTATCAACAAGCCGTGAATCCTTCATAAATTTGTACTTTAGCACGCAGAAAATGGAGTGAATCAGACTTTATCTTCCCCATTCTTCTGCGAAAAACTCTAGCTATTCATAAATTCCTATTGGACATGAAAAATCTATATACTCTAATCCTGTTTGTTGCGTTAACCGTTACGCACTGGTCTTGTGCCCCGTCAGGGCAGCGAGTGGAGGGTACTTTGGCTAATGCCCAGAACCTTCAGGTATTCCTGGATCAAGTGGTAATGGGTAAAGCAAATAGTGTAATTGGTAAGACTGACTTGGACGCCAACGGTAATTTTGCCTTGAACTTTGAGACGCCGCTTGCTCCGGGTATCTATAACTTCCGGATTGGTGCAAAGCGGGTGAACTTATTCTTTGATGGAACAGAGCGGAACATCACTATAAATGGTGACCTCAACACGATCCAGCAATATAACTTTGAGGTAAAAGGATCCAAAAGTTCTCAGTCGCTGGCTCAAATCATGAATGGTTTGGTCAAGCGCCAGTATCAAGCGGATGATATAGAAAACTTTATTGATACCGTTTCGAACCCTCTTTTGGGTGCATTTGTAGCCTATAAAGCACTGGGTGGAAATCCTGATTTTCTAGCCCTACAAAAGAAGGCTCAAGCCAGATTAGTAGCTGATATGCCTAATGACCCTAATACGGTTGAATATGGCAAATACCTTACTCAGGTTGAAAGACAACAACAGGCCAAATTGGCGAACCAAAAAGTGAGAGTAGGGCAACCAGCTCCTGATATTGCCTTGAAGAGCCCAAGTGGAAAAGAGTTTAGCCTGGCAGACCTGAAAGGTAATGTAGTACTTTTGGACTTCTGGGCAAGCTGGTGTGGTCCTTGCCGGCGCGAAAACCCTAATGTAGTTAAGGTTTATGAAAAGTATAAGGCGCAAGGGTTTACTGTGTTCAGTGTATCCCTAGATGGTGTGGATACCAGAAGTCGAAGTCGAGTGCAAACAGAAGATCAAGTCGATAAGTTGCTGGAACGCTCTAAGGATCGCTGGGTAAACGCTATTGCGCAGGATGGATTAGCGTGGGAATATCACGTTTCCGACCTCAAAAAGTGGGAATCGCTTCCAGCCGCTACTTATGGTGTGCGTAGTATTCCTCGTACCTTCATGATTGATCGAGAAGGTAAAATTGCTGCTTTGAACCTGCGTGGCGCACAACAGATCGAAAGAGAATTAATCAAGATTCTAGAAAAGGATGGTTCGCTAAAGGGATAAGCCCAACATCATCCTGAAACATTAGCCAAGCCGTCAAGCCGGCTTGGCTAATGTGCATTTCACTCTTCCCCTATCCTATTATTCCATTACCCACTGTGCACAAATAATCCCCGTGGCTACAGCTGCATTTAAGGACTCTGCTCCTCCTTGCGGATGCCTAGGTATCGTTATTTGTTGCGTTAGGTATTGCAGATTGTCTACTGATATACCTCGACTTTCATTCCCGATGACGATAAGGCCTGCATTGGGTTTTGGTACTTCAGAGAGTCGTTGACCGCCCAGTACCATACCAAAAACGGGAAGCGAAGGCACTAGAGGAGGAATCTCCGGTAAGGCTAATGCATGCACTTGCACCCGCAAAAAACCGCCCATTGAAGCCTGGATTACTTTGGGGTTAGTCCAAGCAGCACTAGTTGGCGAGCAGAAGACGTAAGGAATACCAAACCAATCTGCAATACGCAGGATGGTTCCAAAATTTCCAGGATCTCTAATGTCATCTAAATAGAGACTTAATGAACTGTTAATTTTGTCTGGGGTATAACGGAAAGTGGGCTGCCGAACAATAACCAACACCTGGTTTGGCGTCTTAAGCGTTGAAATGCGTTCCAAGTCGGTCGGGGAAACGGAGTGCACCTGGGCAGTAGATAAGGGAAGTCTAGCGGCATGGTTTGCCAGCCATTTTTCATCGGCGTACAGGCCTTCGATTTGGAAGTTGGAGGAGGCTAGTAATTCACGCACGATTTTATCACCTTCAACAATAAAATTATTATACTTTTGTCGAAACTTCTTGAGGTGCAGTGACTTTACGTATTTGATCTCATTTTTCGAAAGAGCCATCCTCGCTTGATATTCAGAAAGTTAATCCTTCTACGACAAATCTCGTGGACCCTCATAAAATGAGATAAATAGGCGCCCAAAGGAAGCGTTGAATTTCATTTTTGAGTGTCTCAAAACACGAAATTTGTCGAAGAATTAAGTTAATCAATGTATAGAATCGCAAAATACACAATTCAATCTATACTCTTGCTGTTACTGCTGGCTTCCTGTGGCACTGCCAAATACCTTGGTGAGGAGGAATACCTATTGAAAGGGAATACCGTGGTTTTCCAACCGAAGTACAAGATCAAGGACAAGCGTACGGTCAATTACGAGTTAAGCCTACTACATAAACAGAAGCCAAACGGGAAGTTTTTCTTTGTCTTTCCAAGAGAATGGTTCTATTTGCGCAGTGCGGATGCCGGAGACACCACCCAGCTAGATCGATTTCAGCGAAATTCCATTGGCGAAGCGCCTACCATCTTCGATGCTAAGCTTGTGGAAGAGACCAAGTTGGATATGGAGGAGTACCTGAAGCGAAAAGGTTTCTATCGTGTAACGATCGACGTTCCTGCCCCTCGGATCAAGAAGAAGAAAGTTTACGTTACCTACTACGTTGATTCGGGCCCACAATTTCAAATTGATAGTGTATTTTTCGAAAGCCCAGACCCCTTAGTTGATTCTATTCTTCACACCATCAAAGAAGACAGCTATTTGAAACCCGGGGAAGTACTTGACCTTGACTTATTCAACAAGGACAAGCAAAGGATCTCCAAATACATGAATAATCATGGCTTTGCTGACCTTTACAGCTACCACTTTGACCAATTGGAGGTAGATACCAGCATAGAAACTGGCAAAGCCAATATATATCTCAATTTACTCCCTCCTTTCGGCGACACCCTACATCAGCAGTACAGCGTAGGCGCGATCGAGGTTCATACGGATTTTGATCCCGCGCTCAGCACGACTAGTCGCATGGATACCATTATTGATGGCTATCGCTTCTTTTTTGGGAATCGAGGCAATGATATTCGCCCCAAGACGATTATCCAAGCGATGTATTTACGTCCCGGGGAATTATTTAGCCAAGAGAATTTTGATAAATCCAACAAAAATCTTTCAGATCTTGGTACTTTCCGTTTTGTCCGAATAAGACAGGACATTGATTCCTTTCGGAGAAATGTGATCAATTTTAGAGTAGAATTAACCCCAGATTATAAAATGGAACTCGGGGCCGATTTTGAGTTAAATTACACCAACCGGTCCAATTCTTCCGTCAGTAACCCTAATCTCTTGGGTATCTCACTTAGTCCTACTTTTCAGCATCGCAATTTATTCGGTGGAGCTGAGATTCTAGCCACCAATATGTCTGCCGGGGTCGAGGTAAATTTCCGAAATCGTTTTTGGAATACGGTAGATTTCCGTCTTCAGAGCGATTTGTACTTTCCAAGGTTCCGTGATTATTTAGGTGGATGGAAGATCTTAAACAGCATACCGACCGGCAAGAATTCAAAACTGCTTGGGGATGATTATTACCAGGTGATGGAGGAGGACGCCAGGACTCGGATTTCGGCCAGTTACAACTACATTTTGTTATTGGACTGGTATCAGTATAACTTTTTCAACGCGTCCTACGGATATGATTTGCAGCGTAGCAGTAGCAAACGTTATATCATTGATCATGTAGGAATCGATCTACTGCTACCTAATACCCGTCCGCAATTTGATACCATCCTCGCAACGAATGATTTCCTCCAAAGGAGCTTCGGACAACAGCTATTCGTCAGTCTCCTTTTTAGGCAGTTGAGCTATGTAAATACTGGTACGCCCAACAAACTCAATGGTAGACGTAACCTAAGTTTTTCTTTTGAGGTGGCAGGCGCTGAGATATGGGCCGCTAATGAAATCTACAATGCATTCCGAGACACAGCTACGATTTTTAGGCTCAACAATACGATCGACTTCTCCCAGTATCTAAAGTTCGATCTAGATTATAGGCGATATTTCGATATCAACTCCAAACAATTAATAGCCGGCCGAATAAATTTTGGTATCGCCGCACCCTTTGGCTATACCTCTGACGTGCCCTACGTCAAACAATTTTTTGCTGGAGGTTCCTATAGTTTGCGGGCTTGGTTCCCACGGGAATTGGGGCCTGGGGGCTTTCTTGATCCCTTGACGGTGGATGAGCGATTGCAGAATTCTACCCGATTTTATCAAACCGGAGATCTCAAACTCATCTTTAATTTAGAGTATAGGTTTGACATCTTTTGGATGCTCAAAGGAGCCTTGTTTCTAGATGGGGGGAACGTTTGGACGCTTCGGCATGATCCCTCGCGATGTGGATCTCAATTTCTATTCAGAAGGCAAACTTTTTCAGATTGTACTACGGTGAGTGCAGACCCAGTCAATGATCCCTTTTACAAGCAAATTGCCTTAGGGGGAGGTATGGGAATTCGATTTGACTTTACCTATGTAATTCTCGGATTGGACATGGGCATAAAACTTAGGAATCCTTTCCCTAGTGCCAGAGCCTTGGACGGTATTGCACAAGAGCGCAGCTATTGGGTAGATTTGCAAAAGTTCCAGTTCAAGGATATTGCATTCAATCTAGTGCTCGGTTACCCTTTCTAGTTTCTATTTTTCTACCTAACAATTGAGGTCAATTAAAGAGTGTTTTTCTACCATATTTGCTGCAAATGGGGCAAGCATACGGATCGTGTCCTCTAGCCGGACAATATTGTCTGCCAAAGAAAATGATTTGAAGATGTAATTTGTTCCAACTTTCACGCGGGAAAAGGCGCTTCAAATCCGCCTCTGTCTTTTCTACGTTTTTGCCGGTACTGAGTGTCCAACGATAGGCCAAGCGATGAATGTGTGTATCAACGGGAAAGGCCGGTACGCCGAAGGCCTGCGACATCACCACAGAAGCGGTCTTATGCCCTACCCCAGGCAAAGCCTCTAAGGCTTCAAAGGACTGCGGAACGGTTCCTTGATGCTCATCCAGTAAGATTTGAGATAGTTGGTGTATGGCTTTCGATTTCCGGGGAGATAGACCGCAAGGTCGAATAATCGCTTTAATATCATCTACCTCCAACTGCACCATATCGGTAGGGTTATCTGCCGCCTCAAACAAATGAGGAGTGACCTTATTCACGCGCTCATCGGTACATTGGGCCGATAAGAGCACTGCGACTAAAAGCGTATATGGATCTTGGTGATCTAATGGGATGGGCGTTTCTGGATACAAGTTCTCCAGTATCTCAGCAATAGCATCCGCTTTTTCTTGTTTGCGCATAGGCTCAACTAATCAAAATCATAATCAAATTGTCCATATGGACTGTCAATTCGAACGCTGTTCCCCGTATGCTGTTCTACATGTCCTACGACCTGCGCCTCAATATCAAAAGACTTGGCTATCTCGATAACGCGTTCCGCCTCCGCCTCCGGAAGGTAGACCTCCATGCGATGGCCCATATTGAACACTTGATACATCTCTTTCCATCCCGTCTGAGACTCTTTTTGAATCATCTCAAACAAGGGAGGAATCGACAGCAACTGATTTTTCACTACGCGCTTGTTCTCAACGAATTTCCCCACCTTCGTTTGGCCTCCCCCCGTACAATGAATCAAGCCATGTATCTTCGGTTTCAACTCGTCGATTAACACTTTTAGCACGGGCAAGTAGGTACGGGTTGGCGACAAGACAAGTTTACCTATAGGGATCGCCTCACCATTTATCTCTATCGTGTCCGTTAGCTTCTTTGATCCTGCATAAATGAGATCCTTGGGGGTGTTAGCATCATAGCTATCCGGGTATTTCGCGCGATAGGCAGCTTCGAAGACATCATGTCGAGCTGAAGTAAGGCCATTGCTCCCCATACCACCATTATAGTCTTCTTCATAGCTGGCCTTGCCGAAGGAAGCCATGCCTACAATCACATCTCCTGCTTGTATGTTATTCACAATCAGGTCATCCCGCTTCAAGCGGCCAAAGGCTGTGTAACCGACATCAATAGTCCGCACAATATCTCCCACAT
>JAHQWA010000630.1 GCA_019634045.1 Saprospiraceae bacterium | reverse complement strand
TTGTCGCACAAGCCCCTAATCTCGTGTTTTTACAAGATACAGATGGTGACGATGTCATGGATAAAAGCCGGGTACTCGTCAAAGGTTTTGGCATTTGGGACACACACGCTGGGCCGGCTAACCTCAAGTATGGGGTGGACAATATGATTTGGGGATCGGTGGGTTATTCTGGTTTTGAAAGTACAATTGGCGGTGTAGATATCTCTTTCAAAATGGGGGTTTTCCGCTTCGCCAAAGACGGGGGATATTTTGAACCTATCGGCCAGTTTAATAATAATACCTGGGGGTTGGGTTTCAACGAAAATTTTGAAATTTTCGGCTCTACGGCCAATAACAATCATGCTTGCTATGTCGGTATCCCTCTAAAACACTATGACTACCTGTACAAGCGCCCTAAATGGGCCATCAATGCAGATTTTATTCAAGGCCACTATGACATCACGGCAGCGGATACGGTACCCTTACAGCAAGTCGATGTACGTGGAGGTTACACCGCTGCTGCTGGGGCCAATTTTTATACGGCTCGAAACTATCCGGCTGAATATCAAAATCAGATGTACGTCAATGAGCCAACAGGGCATGTGGTGCATTTGGCGCGTATTGAACAGGATGGTGCTGGTTATAAAGAAGTAGACGGTGGGAATATTTTTGCTAGTACGGACTCCTGGACGGCTCCAGTATATACCGAAACTGGCCCCGATGGCAATCTTTGGGTCGCAGATTGGTACAATCCCGTTATTCAGCACAACCCGGATAAGCGTGGGATGGACAATCAGATTTGGAATGATAATAAAGGAGAAGGGAATGCCCACCTCAATGAGTTTCGGGACCTTAGACATGGTCGCATTTACATCCTCAAATATAAGCGAGCTAAAAAATCGCCCATTACTGCTATCGACCCGGAAGATGATGATGCGCTACTTACCGGCATTCAAAGCGATAATATGTTTTGGCGAACCACCGCACAACGCTTAATCGTAGAAGGCAACAAACAACAGTTAATACCAAAATTACTTGAGATTGCAGCCGATGACAATGCTTCCGATGGCGCTGTCTTACATACCCTTTGGACTTTAAATGCCTTGGGCGCCTGGGGAGATGAAGCCAATACAGAGCTGTTGACAAAGGCGCTTGGTAGCTCCTCCTATGCCGTACAAAGAGCAGCTGTTGCTCTGATTCCTGAAAGTGAAGCCGGTAGCAATATGCTTGCTTCGTCAGGCCTTTTTACAGCTGATCATCTGCAAATCCGTTTAGCAGCTCTACTTCGTGCTACTGAATTACCTGAGACTGATGCTTTGTACCAGGCAGTAGAAGCGCTAGCCAAAGTCCCCAGTACCAGTGAGGATAAGTGGCTGAGTGCAGCCCTAAATGTGTACTACAAAACACCCAATTTAACGGAAGTTGATCCCGCCAAGGTTAGCATGATTATGTCTAATGATATGCCAAGAAAATCTATCTGGAGTTACACCCAGGAACAGCCAACCGACAATTGGTATGCTACAGATTTTGATGATACCAATTGGAAAAGAGGCCCTGCTCCTTTTAGAGGAGAGCGAGCGGAAAAAGGAGAGACAACCTGGTCCACTTCGGATATATGGATACGACGCGACCTAACGTTGAAGGACGATCTTGATGAAGCCGTTTTGAAGATCCGCAACAATGAAAAATATGAGGTGTACGTCAATGGTCAATTACTATTTGCTGAAGCAGGTCGCAACTCGGAGTATAAGTATATCAGACTTGATGAGGAACAATCCGCACTCTTTAAGAAAGGTAAAAATGTGATTGCTGCCTACTGCCACAAAGAGAAAGGGAACCGCCTCCTGGATGTACAAATTGGTCAAATCACAAAGCCTAAAGCGGATGTCGTCTTTAACATAAATACGGTCAATCAAAAAATGGCTTATGACAAGACGCTCTTGAAAGCCGAAGCTGGCCAAACCGTACAAATTCGGTTGAACAATGGAGATGAGATGCCCCACAATTTGGTGGTCATCAAAGCGGGTAGTCTCCAAAACTTCGGAAAAGTCGTAGATGCCTTTTTACAAGAACCCGAGGCCGAAGAAATGGATTATGTTCCCAATTCTAGATATGTACTCTCCGCTACGCCCATGCTCGATCCGGGTGAATCGGCGTCTATCATTTTTGAACTACCCAACTTGCCGGGTCGCTATCCATTTGTATGTACCTTCCCTGGGCATTGGCGAGCTATGCAGGGCGAGATTCTGGTGACTGCTCCAGGCAGTTATCTAGCCGCTGATCCCAAGGCCACACAGGTAGCCGTAATGGGAGGTGGTGGATCACATGATTTTCTCCGATTTTTCGGTATCGCGGATGGTAAAGTACTGAGTGATGGTGGTAAAAATTCTGTTGTTTATACTGAAGATGGTCAGCACCTCAAGAATATATTGCATGAGCAGGATGTACTTTTTCTATCGAATAACCAACCCTTTGACCGGGATACCAAAAGTGCAATTCTAGCTAGGGCGCGCGAAGGAATGGGTATGATGATCAACCACCCCAGTGTCTGGTACAACTGGACAGATTGGCCGCAGTACAATAAGGAAATTGTAGGTGGAGGCTCTCGTTCCCATGAAAAGTTTCAGGAGTTTGAAGTAAAGGTGGTGAAGCCTGACCATCCTATCATGAAGGATGTCCCGGCTCAATTCAACATTGTAGATGAACTCTATCGTTGGGAACAAGACGAAACCGGTACTCCAGTAGAAGTGCTTGCCATTGGCAAAAGCCTCGAAACGGGTGAAGAATATCCAGTAGTATGGACGGTAAATCACCCCGATACCAAAATCGTGGGCAATACGCTTGGCCATGATGAAAAAGCGCACAATCTCAAGGCCTATAAAACCATTATCCGCAATAGTATTCGGTGGGTGAAGGGCGAGGATCAAGTAGACTTTTAGCCGTACTGGAATGGTCAGCTTCTGGAAAGCTGACCATTCCAATTACCCCAGCATGAAACAATTTCAATTAACAAGACCTTGGAATACAAATGAATAAATCAACCAAAATAATTTACCTGTTAGCGATATTGATCAGCATTGGAGGTTCGATTTTTGCGCAAAAAAAAGAACTCCCACCAGCTGATTTGGCCAATGTTGCCTATGGTCCGCATGGACGTAATGTATTAGATGTTTGGTTCGCGGACTCGACTAAAACTACCCCCTTAGCAATTTACATTCATGGAGGTGGTTTTACAGGTGGAAGCAAAGAAAGCTTAAAGGCAGAAACCCTGTCTAAGTTTCTTGAAGCTGGTATTGCAGTAGCTGCCATCAATTATCGTTTGATCAAACATGCTCCACTTCCAGCTCCTCATTATGACGGCCGGACCGCTTTGCAATTCATCCGTTCCCAAGCTAAAGAATGGCTGATTGACAAACATCGTATCGGCGCTTTTGGTGGTTCTGCTGGCGCCCAAATATGTATGTGGCTAGCTTTTAGTGATGATATGGCGAATCCGGCTTCTGCAGACCCAATCGAACAGGAATCTACACGTCTGACTTGTGTTAGCACCTTTGGGGGACAAACCACTGTCGATCTCGACTGGTGGGTGGAATGGATACCTGGGTATAACGAGCATCATGTTGACCCGCTAGCGATGTCTGCTAGCACAACCCTTGAAGATGCTAGAGTTATGGGTGAAAAGATATCCGCACTATCGATCGTCTCTGCTGATGATCCGCCCATTTTTATGGGTTATGGAATGGCTCCCGATGCCCCCATACCGAGCATCCCCAAGAAAGCCTTTGGGTGGAAAATTCACCACGTTATATTTGGTATAAAATTGAAAGAGAAAATGGATGAGATTGGCGTAGAATCGCATCTACAATACCCTGGGGTGACGCCAAAGTATAGCTCAAATGTTCACTTTTTTAAGTCGAAGTTGTTTCCCAATTAGTATTTTGGTTCTACTGTACGAGACTTTCTACGTTTTGAAAACGTAGAAAGTCTCGACAATCTTTACTCCTTTTTCCCTAACTCAGCCAAAACCGTTTCCGCATTTTTATTCTTAGGGTTCAATTCCAAGGATTTTTTGTAGGCTTTGACCCCTGCTTCTTGTTGGCCAAGTTTAAGTAAGCATTCCCCCAAACTATCATACGTATTAAAGCCTTCGGGATAGAGCTTAGTATTCAACTCAAAAACCTGCAACGCTGCTTTGTCTTTTCCTTGCGCCATCAGCTGATAACCGAAACTATTAATTCCATTTTCGGATAGATCATATTCGGATTCGACTAGGTTTTCACTTTCGCAAAATTTGATAATCTCACTTACGCTTTTGCCGTTACCCAACATCTCAGATAGCTTCTTTTTATTCATTTGCCGGAGCCTTTCTTGTTGCTGAGCCAGCGTTCTAACCCCATACGCTTTCCGTTCCTCATCAGAAATTACAGTGGGATCCAGGTTATAGATTTCCCAGGGGTCATTCGCCCCCATTCTGCGGTATTGAGTACCATAGATTTGGGGCTTATTCTTGCGCATTAAATCTCGATCGATGGCCGCCGCTAGCAACCACTTATTAGCGGTTGGGTCTAATTCGATGGCCTTGCGCATCATCTTTACAGCCATACCAGATGCTATAGTATCATGCCCATGTTGAAAGATCATGGCGGCATTGGCATAATCTTTTGAAGTTTGTACCTGATTTTCTTCCAAAAGCTCATATACTCGGGCTTGTCGTTGAGCGTCTCTTTCGGAGACCTTTTGCCAATCGATGTTTCCGCTTTGGCGGTCGGTTTGATCGGCTTTGTAAAGTGCCTTTAGTTCTTCATTGTGAGCTACCTCCTGGCTCATTGCTGGGAGTCCAAATGCGATAAAGACTAAAAGGACTAGGAGTCGGATGGAATGTTTCATTTTTTTTATTTTGGTGATATAAGGAAGGGGTGTATCCCCAATTGCACGGATAACTTTGTGGGCATAGCAATCCGTACCAATAAAGATACGGGAAGTCACAAAGTCCCCTTTAAGCACTTCAACGCTCTAAATCTCCGCTACTCCAAACTCATTCAAAATAATCTGCCATTCTCGGCTTTCAATAATCTCCAAGATGCGTTGTGAGATAGCGCGCTGGAGCGCATCCCGACCGGGAGCCAAGCCGAAAGCATAGAATTGCAAATCAAATTTCACGGGCAAGATTTCAATCTTCTGCAAAGAAGAATCCTGCTTAATTCGGTGTTTTAAAATGGGTTCATCATATAAAAAGGCTTCAATTTTGCCGTTTTCAAGCTGCTTTAATCCTTCTGTTACTCCACTAAATTCTTGTAAATCTTTAAAGAAATGTTCTTTCAGAAAACCAGCAGTACTGGAGTTTTCCACCGATCCTACCCTAAGCTCCTTAAATTCACTAAATTGCTCTGCTTTGTTACCTAAACTGTTTATCGTCAAACTGGAGGCGATACTGGCCGTCAACCCGGAAATAAATAACAAGCCGACAAACATCAATAGCAAGGCTGTGATTTTTCCTTTGTTCGTCTTCAACCTTTTATCTCCATATCCTACCGTTGTTAGTGTAACGGCAGACCACCAGAAGCCATCCCAAATCCCGGCATATCCTTTTCGAAAATTAGCTGAATTCCGATGCCGTTCAAAGCGCCAAGCGACCAATCCAAATAGAAAGATGATAAATAGGAGTGCGAGCATACCCTTTAGAAAATCCAGATTAAAAAAGCTCCTGATAAACTGAAACAGCTTTCGTAAAGAAGACATCTCGGCCACTGCAATTGTGGAATTAGAGGCAAAAAAAGAACGGGTAAAGTCCATTTTTTTACTCCGCTCACTCGTAATCGTCAAAGGATTAATACTCAAGTCTATCTCACCCGACTCCAGTGATTTCAGCATATCAGAAAAGCTCATCTGAACCATTTCAAAATCCAAATCGAGGTCTTTAGCTACCCGATTCCAGAGCCAAATATTGATCCCTTCTAGGTTATTCCTTCCTTGTATGATGAACGGTGGTGCCGAGGTGTATCCAATTTTTAAAGTCGGTGGTACAACAAGTGAATCCGGCGTCTCTTGTGCACCCAAAGGACAGCTCAATACAAGCAAGCAACTGAGTAAAAAATTAATCTTTTTCATCATAGCAATTAGTCTAGGTCCTTACTAATTCGTCCAAGCTATTGATAATTCGTTTACCATGCATTTTCCCAATTCGAACCATTTCATCCGCGCCACCTGAGGGGCCTCCTATTCTAAAAACAATATCACATTTGCTAATCAGGCGAATGGCAACCGGATGAAAAAGCTCATTC
>JAHQWA010000629.1 GCA_019634045.1 Saprospiraceae bacterium | reverse complement strand
TTCCATTAATCACTCTACGGTCGAAGACAGATAGCCATTCCAGGGTAGCAGCCATAAAGTGCTTGGCATGCAGGTGGCCCCGAGTGTAAGAAGAGGCACTCATTTTACTATAGAACACGCCAAGCGGTGGAGCTTGATCTAAAGGGATAGCACCTACAGTCAAACTCCATTCAGCATTGGGTACGCCTTGTTCATCTAAGGCTTCCTTTAGCGGTTTATACCATTCCTCATTCTCGTATAAGACATATACTTTGGCCGCTCTATTCATGTGGCTTATTCCTTTTGTGACTAATCAACAGCAATAGTACTAAATTAACGAAAATAAAACTGTCGGCAAGTGAAACAAGAGGCTTGGCCACTAAGAATTAAGTATCGGTTACATCTGGTGAAATTGTTGGCGTCAGGTGGAGAACGGCTGACCTGGACTAAGGGTAGCTAATTGCTTTTGAGATTTAGAGAGGTGGCTTTTTAGGATATAGACACAGGCTAGAAAGACGGTGTAAACGAGAGTAGCTGGCATAGGATGTAAGTTTTAGGGTGGAACCTTTTGTCAAAGAGTTCCCAATCTTTATTATATAATCTGTTTGTAAGACGAATAAATTGTGATTGACCCTCACTTTCTTCTCATTTTTGTCAGTCGTATGGCAAGTTTTGTCCTTTACTAAAGAAAACTTGGGAATTATTTCATTTTCTTCCTTAGTTGATTTTTTGTAGATTTGAGTTCCTACCTTTCTATACAGTATTTTACAATTGGACATTTATTGATATCTTTAAATAGACGCTGGCAGCTAGTCGGCTATTATTTTCATCATAACTCATCTATAACATGGCTATTTTCAATCTTACTATCAACGGAAAGAAGCACCAGGTAGATGTTGCACCTGAAACACCTGTTCTCTGGGTGTTGAGAGATCACGCAAATTTGGTAGGGACCAAATTTGGCTGTGGCATCGGACAATGTGGTGCTTGCACTATCCATATTGATGGTGTAGCTACCCGGTCTTGTTCCTTGCCCGTTTCAGGCGCGGCAGATAAAAAGATAACTACCATTGAAGGACTTTCTGAAAATGCAAATCACCCACTACAAGAAGCTTGGATCGAACACGATGTACCACAGTGTGGCTATTGTCAGGCAGGCCAAATCATGAATGCGGCTTCCCTGCTTAAGAACAATCCGAACCCGACTGATTCAGACATTGACGCAGCTATGAACGGTAATATTTGCCGCTGCGGCACTTATGTTAGAATTAAAGCAGCCATCAAGACCGCTGCTGAAAAGATGAGTTAAACTAATTGTTTAAGCCTATTTTGACTTGACTTAAGCAGAATGGAATCGTTTTTATCCTTCATTAATTCAAACGACTATCATGACTTTAATTAGAACAACATATAATAGGAGGTCCTTCTTAAAGGCTTCGACGGCTGCCGGCGGCGGCATGGTCCTAGGCTTTAGTTGGCTCGCCTCCTGCACGCCAACTGAGGCGGAGATAAAGAGTATGCCCGAGGAGTGGTTTGATATCAATGCCTTCCTAAAGATCGGAGACAATGGCATAGTTACCATCATGTCCCCTAATCCTGAGATCGGGCAAAATGTAAAGACGGCTATGCCGATGATCATCGCAGAGGAACTTGATGTGAGTTGGGATGATGTGATCGTGGAACAAGCCCCACTCGATACCCAAAAATACAAGCGCCAATTGGCCGGCGGAAGCCAATCAATTCGCCAAGGCTGGCAAAGCCTAAGAATGGCTGGAGCCACAGCTCGTCGAATGCTGCTCGAAGCGGCCGCCAAGGAATGGGAGGTAAGTGTTGATGAATTGACGACTGACGAAGGTATTATCAAACACGAAGCCTCTGGTAAATCTATCGGGTACGGAGAAATCGCTGCTGCTGCTGCAGGTGTTGAGGTTCCAGAGGAAGTGCCATTAAAAGATCCAAAGGACTTTAAGATTATTGGAACCAGTCGCAAAAATGTGGATGGCCCCAAAATCATAACAGGAGAACCTCTTTTCGGTATTGATGTGCAAGAGGAAGGTATGATGATCGCTATGATCGAGCATCCACCCGCCTTTGGTATGAAATTGAAGTCTTTGGATGCATCTGAAGCCAAAGCCATGCCTGGCATCAAGGATGTGATCAAAATTAACACGACCGTAGAGGACAGACAATGGTCTGATACAAATGCTTTTACAGAGCTAGTGGCCGTTGTGGGTAATACTACTTGGGAAGTGATGCAGGCTAAGAAGGCCTTGAAGATAGAATGGGAAGCAGATACAACTGCTGAGAGTACTGATGATCACAACAAAGAATTAGACCGACTTTTAAGCCAATCTACTAAGGAAGCTGCCAGAAAGGATGGTAATCCAGATGCAGCTTTCAAGAATGCAGCTCAAGTCATCGAACGCACCTTTTCCGCTCCATTCTTGGCACACAATACCATGGAGCCCATGAATTTCTTTGCTAATGTCAAAGAAGATGGTGCAGAGCTTTTGGGGCCTATTCAGACTCCTGAGTTTTTAAGCAAGTCTGTTTCTAGTATCCTAGGTATTCCAGAAGAGAAGATAGCCATCGGGATGACTCGTATGGGTGGCGGATTCGGACGTCGCTTGTATGGACATTTTGGTGTCGAAGCGGCAGTAATCTCCCAGCAGGTCAAAGCGCCTGTTAAACTGGTTTACACCCGGGAGGACGACATGACTCAAGGTACTTACCGCCCAGATTATAAGGTAACTTATCGTGCAGCACTTGATGCAGACAACAACCTGATTGGTTTCCACATACGTGGTGCGGGTACTAATGGTAGCCCTGTGTTTGCTAACCGCTACCCTGCCGGAGCCGTGGAAAATTACTTGGTGGAGAACCACAATAAGGAATCGAATATTTCCACCGGCGCTTGGAGAGCTCCTCGTTCTAACTTTATCGCTTACGCTGAGCAATCTTTCTTAGATGAGGTGGCAGAAGCGGCTGGAAAAGACCCAATCGAATTCCGTTTGGAACTGTTTGATAAAGCAGCAGCGCAACCTGTAGGCGATCGCAATGATTATGATGCGGAGCGTTACGCAGGAGTGCTGAAGCTGGTTAAAGAAAAATCGGGATGGGGTGAAGAAACACCAGGTGTATTCCGTGGGGTTTCTGCTTACTTCTGTCATAACTCTTACGTAGCCCAAGTGGTGGACGTGGTCATGGAAGATAATGCACCTAAAGTGCAGAAAGTTTGGTGTGCGGTGGACTGCGGGATTGTTGTCAATCCCATGGCTGCCTTGAATCAGATTGAGGGAGGTATCGTGGATGGCATCGGACATGCCATGTATAGCGCCCTTTCTTTCAAGGATGGTGCACCTGAACAGAACAACTTCCATACTTACCGATTGATTCGTCATGCGGAGGCACCTTTGGCTATTGAAACCCATTTCGTAGACAATGGTATCGATCCTACGGGATTGGGTGAGCCTTCTCTGCCTCCTATTGCAGCGGCTTTGGCGAACGCCATTTCTAAGGCAACGGGAGAAAGATTGTACCAACAGCCATTTATTACAGATAAAGCCATGCTGGGTTAGACCAGCCCTTGCTTATAAAATAAGTTGCCCCGATCTTCTACTACGTAAGGTCGGGGCGCTTTCTTTTACGATGGCTGGCAATGGCCATTATTCCTCCTGATACAGCCCTTTGCGAACACTTCTACGGATCGTTTCTTCTACCAGAGACCAAAGATCTGGTGCATATTCTTTGACGAATGCCTTCTTTTCCCATACCATACTCGCCTTGATCTCGTCGGGATTCTCATTCTCCTCAGATACTTGAAGATGATTCAGTAAAGGTTGAATAGCATCAATAACCTTTGCAAATTTTGCTTCATTGGATTTCTGCGCCTCAAACTCTGTGAATAGCTGGATTAGCTCAGCTTGCTGATCACGGGGTAAGGTGGCTACCAATTGTTTAAATGCGGTGAGTTCTTTTTGCTGGGTTTCCGCCTTGTCGGCCTTACTGTATAGCCAGGTGTCACCTTCGTATAACTCGCCCAAGTCATGGACTAAAAGCATCTTAATCACTTTCAATTGGTCTATTTCGGCTTTGCTATAGGGAGCCAGAATAGGAACCATCAGGGCCAGGTGCCAAGAGTGTTCGGCACTGTTTTCCGGTCGCTTATTGTCCAAAGTTAGGTTTCGACGCTGAACCGTTTTTAGTTTTTCCAGTTCGGTGATAAACTTGACTTGTCCTTGTAGAATATTCGACATAATACTTTTTATCCAGCAATGGTCCTCAAAGCCGCGACCAAATAATCCACATCTTGCTTGGTCAGGTAAATGGCCAGTGAAATCCGCAGCCCGTTTAAATCATGAGAACTCATGGGGCGACAGTCGATTTGATATTCATCGGTTAATTTTTTTCTTACCTCTGTTGATTTTCGTCCAGTGACCTGTACGGTTTGAATGCCCGCAGAAAGATCATCAGAGGCAGGAGTCTTGAATACAAATCGTTTATCGTCGGCTAAACTATCTCTGAAGTATTTTTTGAGTTCATATACTCGGTTCTGGATCCGCTCCTCCCCTATTTGATCTCGGTATTCCAAGGCTGCCCCCAAGCCCAGTAACTCTGGGAGATTTCGAGTATTGTAATTCTCAAATCTTCTGATCGTTTTGTTTTCATATCCTCTGCAAACGATCAGGGGCTTTAGTTTAGCCTGCGCTTCTTCCCTGGCGTAAAATAGGCCCACGCCTTTGGGAGAAAATAACCACTTATGACTGCTGGAAGTGAAGTAGTCGCAGCCCAGATCATCCAAATCGATTTTGAACATCCCCATGGATTGGGCACCATCTACCGCTACCAAAATCCCATGTTCATGTGCCATCTCGGAGATTTCCTTGACCGGTAGTATCATGCCGTTTGTATTCGTGACGTGGACGATGGAGATCACCCGTGTCTTTGGGGTGATGGCCTTCCTGAATCGATCCACGACTTGCTCTTTGTTCTCCGGAATCAAGGGCAGGTCTACTGTTTTGAGGGTGATACCCTTTGCTTCTTGCCAGTATTTCCAAGGGATACGAGCGCTGGTATGCTCGTGATTACTTAATAAGACCTCTTCCCCTTCCTTAAGGTCCATGCTCGAAGCAATCAGATTCATCCCCTCTGTAGTATTATGAATGAGCGCGATTGTTTCTTCTGAAACGCTCAGCATAGTAGCTGCCTTTCTTCTGATCTGCTCCTTGTTGATCTCCCAACCGCCCCACATATACTTGGACGGGAAAGCATCCAGGGTGCTCCGGAATTGGTTGGTGGCACTCACCACATACTGCGGGCAAGTTCCCAGGGAGCCATTATTAAAGTATCTGAGCCCCTTGGCCAGGACAAATTGGCGTTTGATCTTTTTCCAATACTTTTCATCAATATCGGGGCTTCTTAATGCGGTAAAAAGTGCATCCCCCTCCGCTTCTAGTGCCTTCAACTCTATAGGTGATAGCACGGCAGCTCCGGCTAGACCGAGTATAGAGTTTTTAAGCCAGGTCCTTCTTTTTATCATGTTCCTAGATTTACGGAATGAAATTATTCAATTATCTCGCGGCGGATCTTTTTAAGATACTTATGTTCCACGGTATTACTTAGGGATTATTAGGGTTTTTTTCCCTCCTTTTTATCCTTCTTCTCAAAATGGTCGGTATACCATTTCATCATTCTGTCCCACTGATCGTGGTAAGTCTCTTCCGTTCCGGCCCATCCGGCCCCGTGGCCAGCCGTTTTATAATTGACCCACACTACCTCTTTCCCGAGTCGCCGTAAGGCATAGTACAGTTCTCGGGTATTGGCAGCTGGTACATTC
>JAHQWA010000628.1 GCA_019634045.1 Saprospiraceae bacterium | reverse complement strand
TCCTTTCATCAAATATCCAAATCCAATATTGATATCCTTGGCCCTTGACTCACTAAGCAATTTACTAGTAGAGTTCAATGCCAAGTTTCTAGTCTGGCTATAATCTACAGTAAATGACATCCCATTTGTCAAGGTCGCTTCAATCCCGATCAAAGGAGAGAATCCTTCCTGGATCACCAGATCAGGAATCTCAATCCGCGGATAGAAGTTATAATCGACGGTATCCAAACTATTCCCGGTTAAAGGATCCTGATTTCGCAGGAAGTAATTACTAGTTTGGTATCGACTGATACTCAAGTTACCCTTATAGGCATGGGTTAAGCTGAAATTGCTGAATATCTCCCGGAAAAACGGAATTTTTGACAGGCCATTATAGGACAATCGCCAGTTTAGATGAGGGCGTAGATTAAATACATTCAAATCTACGGTACGAGCATCTTCTCCTGTGTAAGCCGCCATAAAGGCCGGTATCATTACATCCTGTTGCAGGCTACCATACCCTTCTGCATACCCTTGTTCCGCCAAGTTTTGATCGTTATGTATACCTGTTCCTAGGCGATTCGAAATAATTACTCGATTTGCCTCAAACTGCTCAAACAACTCCACCACACCCTGATCATTTTGAAACAGCGTAGATAAGGCAGAGTAAGTCATATTCAGCTGACCTGAATTACGTGGGATGGCGTGATCGAAGCCTTCCCCCGGAGCCGAGGTCTTATCTAGGTTTTTGAAGGTTTCCGAATAGTTCTCCGTAAAGGAACGGTTCATATCCAGGTCTACCCTGAAATCTCGGAGTGGTTCCAAGGTGATTTTCCCATCCCAAGACAAGGTGTAATCCTGAATGACATCCCGGTTCAAGAAGACATTATCCGTAATACTCTCCCGGTTTTGCCATAACCAATCCTCCGAGCTACGCTGTTGCGAAGGATCTAGGGTTCGGATCGTTGGCTGCACCCCTGCGATGAAGTCCCATCCGGGCGCGCCGAAGCCAGAAGCCATACCCATCAAGCTTGCCTCAGGCGTGAAGCCAGGCACCACGGTTCGGAATCGTTCAGAGTAGGAGAATCGCCCTTTCCGCAGTAACAAGAGCGGTCGGACAAGAGCGGTCTCTATTGGACTGACGTCCTTATTCCGTTTTCGCTTTGTGTCTTTATCGTCGTCCTTATTGGCATTTCGATCTCGGGGGTTGGGTGTTCGCCCAGAACGCCCCCGGTTACTGGAGCCCTTACTAGCCCGTTCTATCTTCCGCAGATAGGGAATCGAATTATACAGCTTCTCAAAGTTGAGATCTGCGTTCAAGGTTCTATTTTGAGTATTGGAAATGATGTTTCCTAAACTATCGACATTCAATGAAGCCGCCTCCCATCGGTATTCCCCTTGATAGCTAGCGCGCACTTGTACCCAATCCATAAAGGGAAGGTATCGAATCGGCAAGGTATAGTTTACGGAGAATCGATGATTGTATAACTTGGGACGACCTAGATCACGGATGTTATTCCAAATACTGTCTCGTCGGAATTTATTGATTTGGTCAGCCGGTAGTGTCTCCAACATAAAACTCTCATCAGGCTCATCGATAGAAGCGGTCACTGCCGCATCAAAATTGAACTTCAAGGACTTCGTAAAATCCCAGTTCAAGGAATAGTTTCGATCCCAGAAGAACCGTTTATTGAAGAAAGTATTGAAGCGATCATCCAGTCCGGTAAATCGATATCGCGTTGTAGAGAACTGTCGATCAAATACGGTACTAAAAGTAAAGGATTGCGGCAAGGGGTTAAAGTTGAACTCCTTGACCAACCTTAGGTATTTACTCTTCAACTTTTTGAACGGTTCGATCGGTTTCGACGGAATACTAAAGCTGTAATCCAGAGCAGCAGTCCAATCGTCTTGCTGTTCAAATTCCACTAATGGATCTCGCCTCTCCGTTTTACTATTGGAGTAACTAACACTAAAATTCTCAATATCCCAGGGCATCGGTTTACGATTCGGGTTATTCCCCGTCCGCTCCTTCCGCACATTGGTAAAGTTGTACGTTCGAATATTTACCACTTCCTGAGATTGACCCCTCAGGGAATCTCGGACGGATTTACTCTCCGCTCGATCTAGTTTATCCTTGAGTTTGATATCTGTATCGTAGGGATCGTATTCAGGGGTCGTAGTGGTATTCGAGATTTGGCCATAAAATGGAACGCGGAGTCCCAACTTCTCTGGGAAGAATTTCCCCAATTCCAAGTTCGCCGCTACATCATATCCTGTTACTTGCTCTCGATTGCGCTCATGCACTTGATTATCTAGGGCACCAAAACCGATAGTACTGATGTTACCTGCCAGTGTTAAGTTTCCTAAATCTGCCAATTGAATATCCATTCTTGCCAAGGCTGCTGCACCTCCCCTTTCATCTAAGCCTGCTAAGCGAAGTTCGTTAATCCAAACTTCACTATCGTAGGAAGCGCCATCATCTTCTGGATTCCGAATACCGATCACCATCACCTTAGCATAGCCCAAACTTGGACTACCCTTTACTCGAATCTCATGCGTGGCATTGCTTTCCTCAGCCTCTATCATCTTAGAGTAAATCTCAGATTTTTTGACGCCTAATTCATTTCGTTCTTCCTTCAGCTCGCGCAATATGGTCAAGGGAAAGTTAAACTCATTTTCTCTACGCCAGACTTCCTGTTTATAAGGTGAGTCCTGCGATTGTAAGCCGAGTATGGCATTCGGATCAGACATCACGAGCGGCAGTTCATACTCATAATAGTTATTCTGGAAGTCACTACCAATCCGCATGAATATCCGCAGCGCTCCACTCGGCGTTCGTTGATCTCTGGATTCGGCATGCACAAACATCTTCAGTCGATCATAGACCCTCAGGTCCATATCAATCTGTTTAAAGATCCCGGCGAACCCTCCATCACAGAGGTCATCCACTCGCAAGGCTTGCGCTTGTTCGTTTTGCAATGCCGCAAATACCCCTAATGATTGCTCTCGAATGATTCCTTCTGGAAGTGTATAATTGAAAGGTGCACGCTGACTGTTCTCTTCGATATTTACCGCATCGATCTCAAAGCTAGTTTCATCTGGCTGACAGTTACCGAATTGGTTGGCTGGTTGCAAAAGATCCGCTCTCGTCACCCGACGCCATTGGTTACGCACCAATTCCATACGGGCAAAACGAAGTACCACTGGCTTTTTAAAGCCGCGCATATACATCCGCATAAAACGAATGGAGCGGAAATCACGAATACCTCCAACGGCCTTTTTCTCAGGTCCGCGCAGTGGCACTCTAAAACGATACCAAACTCTGTTCGTTAAGGGATCTTCAATACGATCCGTGATATAGGGTGTTTGCTCCTGATCCAACTCTCTAGGGTCAGCCAGGTTCGCTCTCAATGGAATCTCGTATTGGAAATAAGATTCCGTTTCATTCAGCGTGTTATCTTGGTTAATATCCTCTGTATCCGGAATATTGGTACCGGATGTTCGAATATTAGTCTGATTGTTAGGTTGTGAGTTTCCTTGTGGGTTATTGAAGCTTTGATAACGGACAGTCAAACTAGAGTTGTTATCAAAAGATGCATCATTGAAATATCGGAAATCATCATTGGCAGGATCTTGCTCCAACGCCTGTCGTACATTGGGATTGGCTGCTCCAATAGAATTCAAATACCCTGCAAACTGGGTATTTTCCCCCTCATTATTTAGTCCATCCAAACCAACGTCCTGCACATCTCTGGTTCCTTGATCGTTATCAAACGCTCGCGTAATTTGTTGACCTACCGGCACAACACCCCAAGAGGTTTCATCAATTTGACGATCAGGGTTAGCGGGACTAGGCAACCCATTCTCGAAGAACTTACGAGAATCATTCAGAATATCTTCCGAAATATTACCCAAGTTGATATATAGAGATCCTTGTTGATCTTGGAATTCGGGAGAAGCCAAGCGTGCGGACTCTGGATCCAAGAAAGGACTCAACATCCAGAACTCAAGGAATTCAATATTAGCGGTTTGAAAGTCATTGGTGTTCAAGGCACGCATGATACCTCCCCATCGCTTCTCTGGGCTTCTCAGCTTCACGGTTCCATCTGCTACATTTACCCCATCAGAGACATTCGCGATACCATTGGGTACGTCGAAGTTGTAAGGTCCACGCTCTTCTGGGTAGAAGGCGAGGTCGAAGGTCCGGAAGATCTGTGCTTGGTCTCTAGGCACCTGGATATTTGGAAATACCTCTTGTTGCGGCACCTGGCTGGTGTATGGGTTTTCATCGTCTCCAGGACCACGTGCACTTGGATCGATCAAATACCAGTTGATTCGGGCCCGGTTCGCTCCCGATCGAGTATCCTTAAATTGTGACTCTGGGAAAAATGGATTCCGATTGGCATCATCATCTTGTGGAATACTGGACAAAAACCATTGGTTCACAGGAGAACGTAAGTCCACCCCACTGGAGCTTCCCTCGAAGTCATCAATATACACGAGTCCATCCTTATCCTTTCGGCCTTCATTGATCGCTCGGGAGTGACCAGGGCGCAAGACAGCGCCTTCCGCCGAGAAGTTGATAGAGGACGGTTGTGTTGTGGAATAAAAGGGCAATTTATCCACTGCGCGGGTCAACCAAGGAACCTCCTTGCTGAAGTTGACATCCACACCGTAGATTTTATTATTTACCGGATCATCTCCTACATTGACCTTTTGGGTAAATGGTCGTTCAAAGAGTTGTAGAAAGGTAGCTCCAATATTGAAGTTATCGCTCAATTCATAGTCCGCTCGTAAACCTAACATGGTTTTGGACTGGAATCCAAAGAGCGTATTATCTTCAAAAGATACATTGATCGGTACACCAGAACTTAATATCGCATCATTTAAGATCCGCACCTTACCTGAGCTATAATCCACTTCATAATCACGGCCCTCTAGTAGCAATGCTCCCCCAGCAGTCACGGTAACTGAACCAGGAGGTATATTGAAGGCCCCTAAGGATATCTCACTAGATACGCTGGATTTATAGGACCCCTTAATCACATACCGATTCTTTTCTGGGAATTCTCGCGCCTGGAATAAGGTAGAATCATAGAGCTCTTGGTACACCAAGGAATCTACAAATTCCGGTTCTAGCTGCTCTTCTAGTGAAGTACCGAAAGGTTCTAGTACGGGGAACATCACCCGACCGTTGGATGGATTGATTGTGACCCCTGGTACGTAATCAAATACTCCATCTCTAGTTGGATCTCCTTGGATATTGAGGTTATCCAAATTAAACACACGAATCAATGGAACCCCCTGTAGATTACTTTTAGGTAAGAAGCGCTTAAACCCTTCGCCTGGATCTTCGTAGAAAACATCTAGTTTGAAATCCTCCTGACTCACCTGATACGCACCGATGGAATAGATGTTTTTCATCATCAGATCCCAGGTGGGAACATCAGTACGCTGTGTGGTACTTTTCAGCATTTTTACGAAAAGTACTTTAGGCGTCTGGTCTGCCGTATCAGTAGAGACGTTGTTACGATTTACAGAAGATTCTCCCACACTGAAGATCTCTCCATTGTATTTGTATTCGTAAGAAACCCCTAAGACCTGATCCGGTTGTACATTGATATTTACTGAGATAAACCCTAGCTCAGGATGATAGGTGAATTCTCGAGGACTCAACTTCCTGGCACTTACTTTCTCAAAGTCACGCGCCTGCACCAAATCAAACTCCGACTGAAGAATTGCTACGGTTTTATCAATATCACGCAGCGATTCTCCTCTTTGCAGCAAGCGTGCGTATAGGCCATTCGCTCCGTTGTCTGCTAATGGCTGACCATCACAAATTTCTTGATACACAGGATCTTGAAAACGTGGTATAGCATCCGGATTAACCAAGGTGGAGGGTTCTCCTAAATCTGCTAGTGCTACGATATCCCGAACGTCTTCCACATCATTACGATCGTTGGTAATCCAAACTTCAAGGTTCTCTAAATGAAACAGCGTATTGATTTGTGGAAGGTTACTAACCGCGTTTTCGAAAATATCGCGGTTGTAGAAGGACAGGAAGAAGTGACGATTCTCATCATATTCATCGGATCGCACCTCAAATTCTTGTAGCTGGCTTCCTCCCTGCAGCTGAATATTTTCCCTTTGGGAACGTTGCTGGGAAGCAATAGCCGTCAGGCGAAGATGACCGAATTGCAGTTCCGTCTTTAAGCCAAACAAACTCTGCGCTCCTTGAATCAAGCTTCCGCGCAGTGGCAAGCTCACATTACCCGCCTCAATCTTTTTCAAGATATCATCCTCGCTGAAGAGCTCACTATTATAATCTAGTTTGATCTGATTGTCAAAATCGAAGGTAGCATTGGTGTTGTAATTGGTCGTCAGGTTCAGTTTTTCCCCGATCTTACCGGTCACATTCATTTGGATATCCATATCGAAATCGAAGTTGGTCAAAGACCGCTGTCGTTCCGTCAAAATGGGATTTTCCAAACGCTGATGATCGATTCCAAAACTAAGGTCTATATTACCTTGAGGGCGTATATCTACGGTAGTTCCCCCGAAGAGTCGATCGATCAAACTACTGTTCACATCAAATTTAGCCACGGGATCCAGCGCACTCACGCCATTACCTCCCCCTACGCCAGAAAGCTGGTTGAAGTAATCTCGTTCTTCTTTCTTCTTACGCCATTCGACGTATTCGTCAAAAGTCATATAAGTTGGAGGCCGAAAGTAGGTATCTCCAATCTTTTCCGTGATGATGTAGTTGCCAGTGGCGGGATCGTACTCAATGTTTTGTTCGATGGCACCGGGGTCCTTTAAGTCGAAAGGATTACCGGCTCGATCATTGATGAAGTCTCCGAAGCGCTCTGGCGGTGGCGGGACCGTATCCTGTGTTGCGACAACATAACTTGCCGCGAAAGGATCGTCAAGACCGGAAGAGTTTGCTTGAACCGCTGGTACTGTAAATTGGGCAAAAATAACAACAACAAGGCTGCCAAGTATAAGTATTCGTTTCATATCAAAAACATGGGATTCGCAAAAGTAAATAACAGGTTTACTAGCGTGAAAAGCGATGCAACTGATGCGAAAAGGCACAATGGTGAGTGAGAGTAGTCGGGTTGAATAGGGTGTTAAAACCTACCCCCCTATCATTCCATTTTGTTCTTTTTTTTCAAATCACAACTTTTCCATCCAGTGTTATCCAATTTTACACTAAAACGACTGATTAAGAGTTATTGGGATTTAATAGAGGATTTTAACATGTCTTTTTTGCAGTGGGTTTTTAGAAGAAGGTGATTAGAAGCGAACCGATGGTACATACTTCCTTCTTAAGACAGTTGTTTCAAAGCAAGTTTGATTAATTCCTCTACGTTAGTCACATTAGGTTGTTCTTTCAATATTTTGTTTAGTGCTTTCTGAACTTGTATTCTAGCGAAACCTAAAGCTACCAATGCTGATAACGCTTCATCCCGACTTCTATTGTCTTGCGGAGAGAAAGTTAAAGGTGCATCCCCACTTTCTTTTAGCACTTTATCTTTAAGGTCCAAAATGATTCGCTTGGCGGTTTTAGGGCCTACCCCTTTTACCTGTTTAAAAGCGACTACATTTTCCGATAAAATGGCCGCTTTCACCTCGTCTGGATTCATCGAAGACAGGACAATCCGAGCCGTATTAGGGCCAATACCTGAGACGGAAATCAATTGGACAAACAGATGACGCTCCGAATCATCCGCAAAGCCATACAGTGTATGGCTATCTTCCTTGATCTGTAAGTGCGTCAGGATTTTAACTTGTTCCAGTTTTTCGATCTGAACATAGGTGTTCAGGCTGATATTGATGTGATAGCCGATACCTCCCGTTTCGACAATAATGAAGGTAGGGGTCTTAAAAGTTATTACCCCTTTGATATAGGTAATCATTTTGTGCTTTTGGTTCCTCGATTCAGCTGCTACCCATTGGAAGGTCCTTTTTAAAAGCAAGGCCCCTTTCAAATTGAATTTAATAACGATTATATAATAATCTTTCGATTTGGACTTATCTATTTCCAAACCTTATTTTTAACCGTTACTTAGCTGTTGAAGAAGTATGTTTTTTGTTTCCCTTTCGGCCTCTTATCTAGTGATTTAGATATTGAACTGATTTAAACTAAATCATCAGGACTGCGACCTAAAACCTTGAATCTTCTGGGCTTCAATTTTTTCCTGGCTGGCTAGTGCCAGCAGACAGACTCAAAAAGAGCTTCGCCAGTAAATTCAATGCTTTGGCCTCGTCTGCAGCCAATAAGTTTAAATCAGTACATTCAAGTGGAGTTTGTAACCGACATCCCACCAGGCCTCTATTTTAAAAGGATAACGAAGGTACAAAAATCCCTTAGTTTTCCTCTTTTTTAGCCAGTTCCACTGCAATTTGCGCGCCCAATCTGGCATTATTTAATACTAATTCAATATTAGCAGCCAAACTATCTCCCGCGGTCAGGGATTCAATTTTCGCTAGCAAGAAGGGGGTCAGCGCTTTTCCCATAATCTTTTGGGCGTGAGCCTCTGATAAAGCAGCCTCAATTTTTGCTTCAATCACCTCAGGAGACAAGCTAAATTGCTTCGGAATCGGATTGGCAATCAACACTCCTCCTTTTAACCCCATTCCCCACTTGTAATGCAACACTTTGGCAATTTCTGCAGGATCATCGACACGATAATCTACCCCTAAATCGCTGATGCGGGTATAGAAGGCTGGGAAATAATCTGTTTGGTAGCCAATCACCGGCACTCCATGCGTTTCCAGGTATTCCAAAGTCAACCCAAGGTCTAGGATAGACTTCGCTCCAGCCGAGATCACCGCTACCGAAGTCCGAGCCAATTCTTGCAAATCAGCAGAGATGTCCAGGGTAGTCGTGGCTCCTCGGTGCACGCCACCGATTCCTCCGGTTGCAAAGACGCTTATCCCTGCCATTGCAGCGATAATCATAGTGGAAGCTACGGTTGTCGCTCCATTTTGTTGCTTAGCTAAGACGAAAGGTATATCTCTGCGACTAACTTTAGTTGCTTTTTCGCCCTGCGTACCGAATAACTCCAGTTCTGCCTTGTTCAAACCTACTCTTAAATGACCATCCAAAATGGCAATAGTTGCAGGTATCGCTCCTTCCTCCCGGATACGAGCCTCCACTCGCAAAGCCGTTTCTACATTTTTAGGGAAAGGCATACCATGTGCAATAATGGTAGATTCTAATGCAACTACCGCTTGCCCCTTTTCTAGCGCCTGCTGTACTTCTGGAGCAATTATCAACAAATCTTTCAAGTCCATAATCCGTTTTTTACACCCAAAATCCTACCTCAATCTCCCCTTCGCCAAAGCTATTTAATAAAGATTGCTAGTTGGGAATTATTGTTGGCATTCAGCTGTTCAAGCGTGTGTCAAGTGGAAAATTACTGCTCCAATTCAATAAGGCCCTTATCTTTGCCGCTTAATTATTCCAGATGGAAGATTCCCGGATGAGCTCAGCGCTCTACTTTCGCCTTTCTTTAATGCTATTTCTCCAGTTTTTTATTTGGGGAAGCTGGTATGTAACCTTAGGCACCTACCTCTTAGAAACGCTGCATTTTTCTGGCCCACAAGTGGGTCTAGTTTATGGAGCTACGGCCATTGCGGCTACTATTACGCCCTTTTTCCTAGGGGTGCTTGCCGATCGGTTATTTTCGATTGAAAGGCTGCTAAGTATTCTTCATTTGGTAGGCGGGGTGGTGATGTGGTTTACCTCCTATATCACAGAGTTTGAGTTCTTCTATCCCATGATCATCTTGTATACGCTTCTATACATGCCGACTTTCACACTCACCAGTTCATTATCTCTACACCATGTCAAGGATGCCACCAAGGATTTCCCCAGGGTACGGGTATGGGGTAGTTTATCGTGGATATTAGCTGGTCTGATCATCGGTTATTTGGAGGTGGAAAAGGAGGTGCTCCCTATGCGAATTTCAGCGGTATTCTCTATCGTACATGGCCTATACTGTATGAGCCTTCCTCATACTCCACCGCAGCCTCAATCTGGTAAATTTTCTCTGCGGGACGTTTTTGGAAAGGAGGTATTGCAGCTATTAAAACAACGTGCCATTTTGGTGCTCGTCATGGCATTGGCCTTAATTAGAATTCCATCCTCCTTTTACTATAGCTTCGTCAATCCTTTTCTGAATGAGATCGGAATTGGAAATGCCGCCGGAAAAATGACCCTGGGGCAGATCACAGAAGTAGGGGTTATGTTAGTGCTCCCCTGGTTTTTACAAAAGTTTAAACTGCGCTACATCATTGCTATTGGATTATTTATTTGGGGGGCCCGATACTTATTATTTGCCTGGGGCGGAGTACCGCATCTACATTGGATGTTGTATGTAGGCATACT
Organism: Saprospiraceae bacterium; assembly: GCA_019634045.1. Taxonomy (GTDB): domain Bacteria; phylum Bacteroidota; class Bacteroidia; order Chitinophagales; family Saprospiraceae; genus DT-111. Next base: position 17,734 of record JAHQWA010000628.1, on the reverse strand, counting down.
CGTACACGGCATTGCTTATAATTTCTCCTCCCTCAGTAGTCAAATTTTTATTGATCGACAGGTGCCATCACATATGCGCAGTACTGCACAAGGCTTTATTACCTTCGTTACTATGGGCTTTGGAGCATTTATTGGCTCTTACGTTGCGGGGCACGTCGTAGAAGGTTATTCCATTGCTGGGGGCGGACATGATTGGAATATCATTTGGCAATGGCCGGGTTGGTTCGGCATAGCCATATCCATAGGCTTTTTAATAATGATCCAAAATGTTTCCGGAAAGAAAACAAAGTCAGGAGAACCCTAGTCAATAAATTACGCCTGACTCCTATTTCTTCCAATAAATAAAACGTATCCTTTATTGCCGCAAGCTTTAGTCCTTAATCACCTTACCACTAAATATTTTCCCTTCGGCACGGAGTCGGTACCAATAGATACCACTTGGAAAAGGGGAAATATCAACCGTTTTAAGTAAGCCTGGATTGGATTCCCAGTTCTCGTTACCAAGCCATTGGCCTGCTCCATTATACCATTGTAATTGGACTGGCCCTTGCAGGGTATCCATATTGAAGGTTAGTTCATCTTTTGTCGGATTGGGGAAGATATGGAGTTGCTCGTCAGCTAAAGGTTCTTGGTTGCTGGAAATCGTAAGCGCTTTCTGCACAGCGGCAAAGGCATCGATTTGGCCATGTCCTGTAATAGCATTCGGATACTCATCGGGTGCAATATCTCCACAGGTATAAATCGAATAAGCGGGTATAGCTGTCTCTTCAATGATTTGTTCGATTGTTTCCACCTGCCCAGCCAAGTTTGGGTTAGCAGAGATGATTAATGCCACTAAGCCTGCCACGTGGGGGCCTGCCATACTAGTGCCATTCCAGGTGGCATATCCGCCGCCCCGCACAGCGGAACGAACGCCTACACCTGGCGCAGAAACATCAGGTTTAATTTTTAGGCTGCCATCTACGGTTACTAAGCCTCTACTACTAAAATTAGCAATGGTATCATTGGAACGTACCGCTCCCACTACGAATGAATTTTCAAAGATCGCTGCAGGACTGTCCACACTGCCACAACCACTGCTACCACTGTTGCCCGCAGACACCACGACTACTATACCGGCCGCTTTTAAGTTATTGATCACCATCTCCATCGTCGCAAAATTCCCTTCATTACAGCCTTCCACTGGCGGACACCCCCAAGAGTTATTGATTACATGTGGAGCCCGACTAGGATTAGGATTGTTTCCTTCCAAATTGGTAGGAGCTAGAAAAAACTCAAAACATTCGATATATGATGCCGGAGAACCCCAGCCTCGTTCCATATTTCGGCAGGCGACCCATTTGGATTCCGGAGCTAAGCCGATTTGGTTCCCTTGGCCATCATCTCCCACCATCGTCCCGGTGATGTGCGTACCATGACTATGATCATCGCAGGGCACAACAGAGTTCAAACCACAAGGGTTGTTCGAGGCCAATATGGTATCATCATTATGTAGGGTATTAATTTCGCGGATCGCATCATGCCAGTTGTAGTTATGATCAGCTTCTTGCCCATCCCATCCTCTATATTTATCCTTAATGGAAGGATGTTCCCATTCCGTTCCCGTATCCTGTCCAGCTACGACCACGCCTTGCCCTCGATAACCGAGATCCCAAACCTGATCCGCTCCCGTTTTTGATAGACCCCAGGTAAGGCTTCTCGCATTCCCTTGATGATTTCCTCGATATTCTGGTTCATCAAGTTTCACCCATGGGTTGGGTTGTATCTGAGCCACTTCGGACAACTTCGCTAATTCCTCAATTAATGCAAGATCTCCTTTCGCATAAATAGCGTTGACGACAAAATACGATCGGTAGGAAGCACCGGAACGATCGAGAATAGCTACGACTCTTTTTTGAGATTTCAGCGCTTGCGCTTGGAGTACGCGATAAACCAATGCCCCCTTGGCCTCTTTGGAGGGCAGAAAACGAGCTCCAGAAACCTCAGCTTGCTCCTCCAAAAGAACAAGAAACTCTGCGGATCTCTTGGTTTGCAATTCCTCAATAACGCTTACATCAATTTTAGACTGCCAATCGCTATTAAGCGGTTTTTGCCATGCGGCAAATAGCACTACGGAAAGTAAAAGGGACAGGTACTTCATATTATACTATTTAGTTCTTGAGATCTTTGGGATGATTACGAAAATTGACTTGCATAGCTTTGCGCTATCTCGATACAGTTGTGTGATCAAAATGGCTTATTATGATTTTTTTTGATATAAATTCAGCAAAACTTATACTTTGATAAGGTTCTCCTTCGTTTATAAAATCCATTTGGCTGATAGCCATATGTATAATGACTGAACGCTAAAGTAGTACCAAAGTTACAGTCCATCCCTCAATCGCACCTTAAACCTCTACCTATTGAAAAAAGGCTGACAAAATCAGCAATGGCATGGTACCAAGTTCATCCCTAGAGCTAAGTGCTTGACATACAATTCATGAGGTGATTTTAAGATCTCTTGCACTTCCATTAGGCTCAAAAACACATAAATTCATCGTTGAGAAACCAAGATCTACCGTTTTCTTGGAATTCGGAACCGTTTAGAAACATATTTATACCGTTTTTAATACAGAATTAGTATCAAATATTTGGAGGTAGACATTTTTTTCCCTTATTTTTATTACGGTGTTGATGAGAGTATCTGCACCTTTACTTTGAAAATCACGTACAAATGGAATTCACTACAGTCCTGTATAATGCCTTTTCAGGGATTAGTCTCAGAGAAGCCAGTACCGTAATTCGATTCCTAAGAGATCATGTTAACGATTCAAATGAACAGCACATTCGAGACGCCGTAGATTACGCCTTGAAACTGAAGCCTTCTTTTGGTGGATTTGTATTAGTTGCTAAAATCGATAATGAGATCGTAGCCTGTGTTGTTGCTAATCGCACAGGAATGGAGGGCTATAGCCCAGATCACATTTTCGTTTTTGCTGGTCTGCATACAGATTACCGTAAAGAAGAAGAAATGATGCAAACAGTTCTACAGAAAGCACTTAGTTACACCGGAGGCCATGTAGCCATGCACGTAATGCCAAATCATCCAGAAATGCAAATACTACAGGATGCTGGATTTCGTGCAGAATATTTGGAACTTCGACTTCAAAAAGTTCAACCTAAACCTGCAAGTGCTGTTGCTTAGCCATTCATTCCTAGGCTAAGAGTTTTTCGTCAGAGACTTCACCCTATCGAACAGCACCTTTCATCCCTGTGCAAATTTGATCCCAGTTTAATTTTTTTGAATCGTTCTAGTAATGATCGTCTGAAGGGAAATTATGGTCGCTCAGAGTGCATCCACTCTGTCAGTCATTTTATTGCCTTTTTTCTCACTTTTGCTTCCCAATTTTATAAGTTTGATTTTTGCAAACCTGCAATACATCGGATTTGGGAAACAGTAAATCTATGCAAAGAATTATAGGGCGATATAGTGGCGAACAAAAGGGTCCTTTACTGATCTGCTTAGCTGGCATTCATGGCAATGAACCGGCTGGCATTCACGCCTTGGAACTCATGTTCAAGATGCTAGAGGTAGAGCCTATCACTAACCCGAAATTTGCTTTTAAGGGAAGGATAGTTGGACTTCGCGGCAACCTAAAAGCTATTCGGGAAGGAAAGCGATTTATAGAAAAAGATCTAAATCGACAATGGACTAAGGATACGGTCGAAAAATGCAAAACACTACCTATCAGCGACTTATTGCCTGAAGAACAAGAAATCAAAGAACTGATTTCGCTTATCGAAGAGGAACTCGCCTCCTACCAGCCAGAAAAATTTGTTCTACTTGACCTACACACCACCACCGCCACTGGCGGGATCTTTTCCGTCGCCACAGATGACCGAGAAAGTGTGCGAATAGGGGTAGAATTGCATGCGCCAGTAGTGAAAGGTTTGCTACAAGGTATCAAGGGCACTACACTGCATTATTTCAATAATCGAAACTTTCAACCAGACACCGTAGCCGTTTGCTTTGAATCAGGCCAACACCAGGAGCCCTTATCTGTGAATCGAGCCATAGCAGCCATCACTAACTGTTTGCGAACTATCGGTTGTGTAAGAGCGGAAGATGTAGAAAACCGGCATGATGAATTGTTGATCGAGTATTCCCGCCAACTCCCTAAGGTTACGGAATTGATCAATTGTCACGCGATCAAAAAAGGAGATGAATTTCGGATGGAACCTGGCTATTTGAACTTCCAAGCCGTAAAGAAAGGAGAGGTTCTTGCCCACGATCGCAAGGGGCCGGTAACCGCCTCCACAGATGGGTATATTTTGATGCCTCTCTATCAAAAACAGGGAGACGACGGCTTTTTTCTAGTTCGAAAAGTCAGTCAATTCTAGAGAATTCGGAAAATCCCTAGGAATCTTCCTCTGCCATCTGCAAGAATTGCATTTCATACAATTCTCGATAATGTCCCTGCTCGAGTTTCAGGAGTTCCTCATGTGACCCGAATTCTTTAATCTCACCTTTATCCAAGACTAAAATATTGTCGGCATGCCGAATAGTTGATAAACGGTGTGCAATGATGATCGAGGTTCGTTTGGCAATCAATGTCTCGATGGCGAACTGTATTACCGACTCTGTTTCTGGATCAATGGAGGAGGTTGCTTCGTCCAAAATGAGGATATCAGGATTGAAAACCAGCGCTCGTACAAAGGAAATCAATTGGCGCTGTCCCATAGAGAGTGTGGCCCCTCTTTCCATTACTTTATAATCGTATCCTCCCGGTAATTTTTCGATAAATCGATCTGCTCCAATCAACTTGGCTGCGGCCATCACCTCTTCTCTGCTATAGCGTTCATCTCTTAGGGTGATATTTTCAAAAACCGTTCCGGAGAAGAGAAATACATCTTGTAAAACTACAGCTATCTGCTTTCTAAAGGCTAATAGTTCATAGTTTCTAATATCCTGATCATCCACCTTAATTGCTCCCTTTTGGATATCATAGAAACGATTCAAGATATTGATAATCGTGGTTTTCCCAGAGCCCGTTCCTCCCACAATAGCTAGCGTTTCTCCAGGCTTGATATCGAAACTTAGTCCCTTCAGTACATAATCCCTTTCTCGATAGGCAAAAAACACATCCTCAAAGACTACCTTCCCATTCAACTTCTCCGGTTTAATGGTTCCTTCATTCTTGATAAACTCTTCTCTGTCCAATAAGGTAAAAACACGCTCTGCAGCGACTAAGCCCATTTGGAGCGTATTGAACTTATCGGCTAACATCCGAATGGGCCGAAATAGCATATTTAAATAAATAGGGAACGCGACTAAGGCCCCCAAGGTTACGCCATTTTCCAGCAAAGACTGTTGCGCACCCCACCAAACCATCAAGCCCAAAGAAGCCGCAGAGATAATCTCCACAACGGGATAAAAGACGGCATAATAAAGAATAGAATCCAAGTTAGCTTGCGTGTAAGAATGGTTGATAGACTTGAACTTGGCCATTTCGTCCGCTTCCGCATTAAAGATCTGAACCGTCCGCATTCCCGTAATACGTTCTTGCAAGAAGGCATTCATACGAGAAATTTGTGTCCGCACTTTCTGGAAGGACTTTTTGACTTTCTCCTTGAAAATATAACTAGCCACCATCAGGAACGGCATGGTGGTCAAGCAGATCAAAGTAAGTTGCCAACTCGTATAAAACATGATGGATAAAACCACAATCAAGGTCAAAACATCGGCAATGATCGTGATCACCCCTTGAGAGAAGACCGTATTGATTGTCTCTATATCATTGATAGTACGTGTAGTAGCCGTACCGATGGCCGTACGATCAAAATAAGTCAACCGTAGTCGAGTAATATGCTGAAAAACCTTGACCATCAAGTCTCTGATCACTGACTGCCCTAACCAACCTGCACTAAAATTGAAAACGTACCTGAGGATCGTTTCGGCCATTAGCAATACGAAGATTAGAATGGCAATATTCGTTAGCCCTTTGATGTCGTTGACAAAGATGTAGTCGTCCACCATCTTTTGGATCAGGAAGGGACGCATGGTTGCCAAAGGTGCTAATACCACAGCTAATACTCCTGCCAGTGCAAACACCAAACGATAGGGCTTCGCCAAGCCTATTACGCGCTTCAACAAGAAAAAATCAAACTTATTCTTATTGGGGTCCTTTTTTGCTTGGTTATTTCCCATTCAATAGAAATGTATTTTGGAATGCAAAGGTTTAAAATGCCCAACAGATTTCCAATTAATGCGGAAAATAATCCTAAGCCAGCTTCTACAGCGAGGATGATCCTATAGCAGCCCTTCATCTGCAAAACTGTAATACCCATGTTCTGCTATGATCAAATGATCCAGGACCATAATGTCGATCAACTTGCCAGCCTGCAACAATTTTTGGGTTAAATTCTTATCTGGTTGACTCGGAAATAGGCTTCCTGACGGGTGATTATGACATAGAATTACCGAGCTAGCCTTGAGGGACAAGGCTCTGGTAAATACGAGCTTAGCATCGACCACCGTCCCCGCCGTTCCTCCTTGGCTTATGCGCACCCGATCTAAGACCTTGGAAGCCCTATTCAATAAGATAATCCAGAATTCTTCTTGATCAAGATCGGCTATCATGGGAGCTAGAATTTGGTAAGCATCCATACTGCACTTAACCTGTTGTCGCTCCTGGAAGCTGGAGAACTGCAATCTTCTGCCTAATTCCAGCGCTGCCAAAATCGTGATGGCTTTGGCATCTCCAATTCCTGAGAATTTCTTCAATTCTATCAAAGTGGATCGTCCAAGGATCTGAAGATCGTGTTTCAGGTCGGAAAGGATGGTTTGGGCCAAACCTACGGCAGTCTGCGTTCTGCTACCTGATCCTAGCAGGATGGCTAGCAACTCGGCGTCTGAAAGACTCTTTCTGCCTTGGCGTAATAATTTTTCACGTGGCCGATCGGCTTCGGCCCATGCTGTGATTGGAAGATTATTGTTATAGGGTTGCGGTAGTTTTGCCGTTTTTTCCATTTTAGAGTTGTCGCGTGAGGTGAAATGATTAATTGGAGACCACCATGCAAACCAGAGGTGATCTCCTATACTCTACCTATTTATGCTTCTTGCGTCTGTGGGATAGCTTTGATTTCAGCTGCCACCTTGTTGAGTAGGTCAATAAACTTAGGTAGATCATCTTCGAACAGTAGCAAGCTGTTCCTTGTGAAGCCTTCCTGATCTTTTTGCTTGTAACTTTCTGTTACCACTAGATAAGGGTTACCTTTGGCACTTTCTTTGACATCAAAGAAGTAGGTTCTGGATAAGGTGTTTAATCTTTCTGAGAGCACGATTTTCTTTTCCATTAAAAATGGTTTTTAACTAAAAAATATAATTCACCTGAATAAGACGCCAGAAGCGATGAAATTCCATAATTCTCGAAATATTTTTTTTGAACCCCAATAAAAGCAACTGATAATCAATTACTTAAAATGAGTAATAATTCCTTTTCATTCAGTAGGGAAGAACGCTTAAAAAGTCGGAAGACCATTGATAAGCTGTTTAGGAGTGGCCAATCCTTTGGTCAATACCCCCTGCGTGTAGTTTGGATGGAATTGGAAACTCCGATGGGTAGCAGCCCTGTTCAATTTGCCCTCAGTGTACCCAAAAGGAAATTCAAACGAGCAAGTGATCGGAACCGGATTCGGAGAGTCATTCGGGAAGCTTATCGATTACAAAAATCGCATTTCTACCATCATTTACCAGTGCAAATGGAGCAGCTTGCCATGATGGTTATCTATACGGGAAAGGAAATGCCGGATTATCAGACTATCGAGAGTGCCATGAAGCAGCTACTAAGGCGGCTTTCAAAAAAGTGTAAAAAGTCTAAGTCGTAAGCTTCCTTTGTCTTAACTTATCCTCCTCAACCAACCAACCTCTGCGTCGCTGCGATGATCTTTCACTCGAAATACTTGTTATAATTGTAATACAGAGACTTCCGGACTCCTACTGACTTGGCGCTAGGACGGGGGACTGATTTAACCTAATTGTGTGCTGAAGAGGCAAAGCCTTGTATTTGATGGCAAAGCTCTTTCGAACCTATCTGCTGGGGCTAGCCAGGCAGGAAAAAGCTGAAGCCCATGAGATGCAAGACTCTAGGCTGTAGTACAGATAAATTAGTTTAAATCAATTCCAACTAAAAATAACTACATGAAGCATCCTTACCTGCTATTTTTCATGCTTTTCTTTTCTTTTTCCCTGGCGGGTCAAAAAGTAATGCAAATCGAAACTTCTGGACGTGTAAAAACCAGAAAAATCTTCAAAGGCGAAGGACTGGAATACCTTCTTCGAGAATCGGACACCTGGACCTATGGAGTGATTGAGGATTTCAACATTGAACGTAATCTTATTGTTTTCGGTGATCGCTACGTCGATGTAAACGAGATCGCTGCTATTCGTTATTATAAGCCCGCTGCAAAGCGAACCGGGATACAACTAGCCTTATTTGGTGCGGCTTGGTCTTCCTTCGCCTTGATTGGCACGGCTACGGATGGCAATCCAGACACCAACTATCGATGGTCCGATGCTGTGGTGACCGCTTCTGCCATGGGATTGGGCTATGCCACTTCTCAGCTGTTTAAATACAAGAAATTTAAGATTGGGAAAAGGAGACGTTTGCGATTGATTGATCTCACCTTCCTCGCACCACCTAATGATCCGTAGTAGTGGGCCATTAGGTGTTTTCTACATGAAGAATTGAACGGCTAGTTCATACCCTTTCAACCCCAGTCCCACGATGGATCCTTCGCATTTCGGGGCTAGGTAGGAATGGTGGCGGTAGCTTTCTCGGGCGTGAATGTTTGAGATGTGAACTTCAATCACCGGTGCATCTATTGCGCCGATGGCGTCAGCAATAGCGATAGAGGTGTGCGTCAGCGCACCAGCATTCAAGATAACACCATCATAGATAAACCCCACCTCGTGAAGTTTATCTATGATTACTCCTTCATGATTACTTTGGAAGTAATGGATAGTGACGGCAGCAAATTCTTGCTGTAGTCGTGCAAAAAATTCTTCGAAGCTCTCATTACCGTAGATAGAAGGCTCACGTTTACCCAAAAGGTTCAAATTCGGCCCGTTAATAATGATAAACTTCATAAGGATTTAGTTAGCGTGATCCGACAAGAATTTAATGCGAACCAATTGGACCTCTTCGATCGTAATATCATCTTCCTGCAACTCCTTGTAAGCTTCTTCGATGGAATCAGAGTCGGCATCCATAAAGTAATCGATGATATCTTCTCTAGAGTATTCGTCAACATTCTCGTCAATGTAGTAATCTATATTCACCTTGGTACCGGAAGTAACGATGGCATCTAATTCCTCCATTAAGTCCTCCATAGAGAGGTTATTGGAAGAGGCCAAATCTTCTAACGGCATTTTTCTATCAATACCCTGAATAATGCTGACCTTCATTTTAGACTTATTGGCCACCTGCTTAACGACAAAGTCAGTAGGTCGAATAATGTCATTTTGCTCAACGTAATCTTTGATCAACAGGATAAATGGCTTTCCGTACCGCATGGCTTTCCCTATACTCACCCCCTGCACATTGGCCATATCTTCCATGCTAATCGGGTATTGGGTGGCCATATCTTCCAAGGATGGATCCTGGAAAATCACGTAAGGAGGAATGCCCTGTTGCTTGGCTTCTCTTCTTCGTAGGTCCTTCAAAAGGTTCATCAAATTGACATCCAGTACTGCCGTTCTTCTGGCCGGCTCGCTGGCCTCCATGGTTTCCACCTCATAATCGTGATTGAGTGGGACGTGCATGGTATAAGGCTCCTTTAAGTAGGCTCTACCTTTGTCAGTCATCTTGAGCAAACCATAGGTCTCAATATCCTTATATACTAGATCATTGAGCAATGCTTGGCGGAAGATTGACGACCAAAAGTTCTGGTCTTTATCTTTACCTGCACCAAACAACTCTCGCTTATCAAAACGAAAATCCTTCATTTCCTTAGTCTCCCGACCTATCATGAAGTCTATCAAGATCTTAATACCGTAGTTTTCATCAAGCTCCAAGACTACCTTTAAGGCATTTATCACCTCTTGCTTGACTTCTATTTTTTCTTTGGGGAAGCGGCAATTATCGCACATATTGGCGCACTGACTATCATCGTATTGCTCGCCAAAATAGTGCAATAAGAATCGTCGTCGACAACTAGTCGTCTCCGCATAAGCCATTACTTCTTGCATCAATTGCGCACCCATTTCTCTCTCCGCTACTGGCTTGTCTCGCAAGAATTTCTCTAGCTTGAGAATATCTGCATAAGAATAAAAGGCAATACAACTTCCATCCAAACCATCTCGTCCAGCACGTCCCGTTTCCTGGTAGTAGTTTTCAATACTTTTGGGAATATCGTAGTGGATAACGAAGCGTACATCTGGCTTATCAATACCCATACCAAAGGCAATGGTCGCCACAATCACATCTAGTTCTTCCATGAGGAAGTCATCCTGCGTTTTACTTCTGGTCTTGGCATCCAAACCAGCATGGTAAGGTGATGCTTTGATGTCATTTACCCGTAAGACCTCCGCTATTGTCTCTGCTGATTTCCGGCTTTGTACGTAGATGATCCCCGATTGATTAGGAATCCCCTTGATGATCTGGATTATACTCTTAAGCGTTTGCTCTTTTTTGCCTTTAGGTCGCACCTCATAGTACAAGTTCTCCCGGTTAAATGAAGAAATAAAAGTGCTCTGTGCATCCATATTCAAGTTCTTCAGAATATCGGATTGCACCTTGGGAGTAGCCGTTGCTGTCAATGCGATCACGGGGATCCCCTGACCAATGGCATCCAACATAGCTCTAATGCGGCGGTATTCCGGTCGGAAGTCATGTCCCCATTCTGAGATACAGTGAGCTTCATCAACAGCCACAAAAGAAACATTGACTTGTTGGAAAAATTCTATGTTTTCGTCTTTGGTAAGCGTTTCGGGGGCGATGAAGAGCAGTTTGGTTTTTCCATCCATAATATCCTGCTTCACCTGCTTCATCTGGGCCTTTGTAAGCGAAGAATTCAAGAAGTGCGCTACTTCATCCCTTTGGGAATAGCCTCTAATCGAATCTACCTGATTTTTCATGAGGGCTATCAGCGGAGAGATAATAATCGCCGTTCCTTCTAACATTAATGCTGGCAACTGGTAACAAAGAGACTTTCCACCACCCGTCGGCATGATCACAAAAGTATTTTTTCCCTGCAGCACACTTTTGATAATCAATTCCTGATTACCCTTAAACTTATCAAACCCGAAATACTGATTTAGTGCGTCATGCAAACTTTCTTTCGTCGCTGTCATGGTTAACATTTGAACATTTAGTTTTTGCTTAGTCTAATCCGTACAAAACCTAACAAAAGCATTTGCTTTTGACCTGAACGGAGAATGAAATGTCGGAAAGGCGAAGCTGATTCGATAATATTTTGGCAAACTGATGGTATGCCAAAATTTAAGTTAGGGACGATGAGTTTGGCTACCTTAAATTTATTAAAAACACTGGACAAAAAGAATCTTGGACTTCTTTTTTTTGGCTGGCTGAATACCCTATAGCCCTCCTGTTCATCGTCTCGGCAGGCGATCGTAAGTTTGAGTGAACAAAGTTTTTTAACCTGTCTACTATTCCTATCTTGGTCCATTATTTTATACATAATTATCAGAAAAGGTTCTATTTGTTAACACTTCCTGATACTTCTAATTGGGCTTGTTCTGATGCAAAAAAACTATAGTCCAACAGGCTTTTTTCGAAAAGCTTCCAAAAATACTAAAAAACATTGTGAATTCAGATGCCCTAATTGTTAAAACTGCCCGAGAAACCCTGGAAATTGAGGCCCAGTGTCTGCAAGCCTTGTATCAAAGTATTGATCAGGATTTTGTGGACTGCGTCAATGCCATCTATTCGTCTCCTGGTCGGCTGGTCGTCACGGGTATTGGCAAAAGTGCCTTGATCGCACAAAAGATCGTCGCTACCCTGAATTCCACGGGAACACCGGCGCTCTTTATGCATGCGGCAGATGCCATTCATGGAGACCTCGGGATGGTACGTCCCTATGACTTGGTGCTCTGCTTGTCCAAAAGTGGAGAAACAGCTGAGATTAAAGTTTTAGTACCTCTGGTTAGAAATCTGGGTAACCCCATTATCGGAATGGTCACCAAACGGGATTCTTACTTGGGGCAGCAGGCCAATTATATCTTGCATACCCCCATTGTCAAGGAAGCTGATCCCAACAATCTCGCCCCCACTACCAGCACCACCGCTCAACTGGCTTTGGGCGATGCATTGGCGACCGCCCTTCTCGCCTTAAGGGGTTTTACGCCAAAAGACTTCGCTCAGTTTCATCCAGGCGGATCCTTGGGCAAAAGACTGTACCTAAGCGTCGCAGATATTTACCCTAAAAATGAACGCCCCGCCGTCGTAGCTACCGATAGTTTGCAACGTACCATACTGGAAATGACATCCAAATGTCTGGGTGCTACCGCCGTGATTGATGAAGAAGAACAAGTGAAAGGAATTGTAACGGATGGCGATCTCAGAAGAATGCTAGAGGATGTACCAGATCTTCAGCAACTGACCGCCGCTGATCTGATGAGTGCAAGCCCGAAGACGATCAGCAAAGATGCTTTAGCGGTAAATGCATTGAATATCTTACGCAAGCATAGTATCACGCAATTGATTGTAGAGGAGGATGGGAAATACCTGGGGATGATTCACCTGCATAATTTGGTGAAGGAGGGCTTGATCTAGGGGAAGGAGTGTTCCTTCCCCTAGGACGAGGGCTATTTCTCCAATCCTGGAGATCTTTCCAGGAATTCATTGTATAAGCGAATGTGTCGACTATCTAAAGGCACATTCCAGCCATCAATAAATAGATGCTTGACATGTGTTTTGGTCTCAAATGGGTCTCCATCCGTCACAAAAAGCGTAGCGCTTTTCCCTTTTTCCAAGGATCCCAATCGATCAGCCACACCAAAAATCTCAGCAGGTACGATGGTAACGGCTTTTAAAGCCGCTTCCTTGCCCATTCCGTAAGCGGCAGCAAATCCTGCGTTATAGGGTAGATTACGGACGTTTTCGGTTTCATTTGTGCGAATCGCCACTTTCACACCTGCTTTGTGCATCTTGCCAGCATTGGCGTAGGGAGTGTCATAGCGATCCGAAGAACGCGTCGGCATACTGAGCATTGGACCAGTAATAACCGGAATATTGGCCGCAGCTATCTTATCAGCCACTCGCCAACCCTCGGCTACACCGGTAAAGATGGCATTGACTTTCTTTTCCGTCACCCACTTAATGGCTGACTCGATGGCTGATGCTTGGTTAACCTCTAGCAAAATGGGCATTTCTCCTCTAATCACAGGGAGCATTGCCTCCATTTGCGGATTGTAATCCAAAGCTGCCCCACTACCCGCCTTGGCTGCAGAATCCAGCTGGTGATATAAAGCAAGATTATCCCACAGATCATTTAGCTTCTTCAGCTGCTTCTCTTCCTGCTTTTTGCGTTCCTCATCCGTTCGGCGATCTCTACGCCCCCTGCGTCCCGCACTTGGGTAGTTCACTACCACGCCTTTAAATCCGGCGTACATCTGCTGTGGCGTATATCCAACCAAATTGATCAAAGATGCCGTCCCGGGAATTGTCCCACCTGTCGGAGCGACTAAAGTAGTAGTCACGCCCTCTACACGCGTAACAGGAATGGCTGTTGCATTGGGATTGACAGCCGTCAAGGCTTGCATTTGAGGCTTGATGTCTCCAATTTCATTGGCATCCGCCGTCAAAGAAACCGAACTTACCTCTACCAAACCCAGCTGCGTTCCACCGTCAATTAGACCTGGATAGATGAATAGTCCAGAGCAATCTACTACTTGGGCATCAGGTGGAATGGCCACATTCGGGCCAATAGCAGAAATATTGCCATTCTCAATAACCAAGGTACCTTGCACCGTCCCATTAGTAATCGTCTCGATCGTGGCATTGGTGAGGGCGAAAGTCCCTTGGGTGGGTTTACTAATTTGCTGTCCATAGGCGCTTAGGGAGCATAACCCCAGCAGCAGGAAAGCAAAAATCTTTATAGTGAATTTCATTATGTCTTCTTTTTAGGTGATGAATGGTTCCGACCTACTGTCCCTGGAACAATTGCTCAAATACCCCTTCCATGCAATTGTCATACTCCTCTACTTCCATGTAAAAAGCAGGAATGACTTCTTCTGGATTCACATCCATGCGCATATCTGTAGGGTCGCTGTTGATATCAAAGCGGACAATACCATCTACAATCGTCATTTGTGGAATAGCGTAAATGGAAAGCGGGTGTCCCTTGAAAATGGCTACATCGCCATCTTTACCAACTTCCAATGAACCGATACGATCCGCTACGCCTAATTGCTTGGCAGGATTAATTGTAATTAAAGACAAAGCTTCATTGTCAGATAAGTCCCCATAGCGCTGGGTTTTACCAGCCTCATGAAACAGGTGACGGATCAATTCTCCAGAGTCAGAGTTGATTGAGGTAACTACCCCATTTCTTGTCAGAATTGATGCGTTATAAGCGGTAGAATAGTACACCTCAAATTTATAGGCCCACCAGTCTGCAAAAACGGAAGCACTTGCTCCAAATTCTGCTAATTCAGGTGCTACTTTGAAGCCTTCATTAACGTGCTGAAAGCAAAGTTTCTTGATCCCGAAATCTTTGCACACATTCATTAACATTAAGATTTCATCCGCACGGTAGGAGTGACAATGGATAATGATATCCCCCGTAATGATATCCGCCAGGGTTTGCATGCGATAATTATAGGTCGGGGCGGTAGCCTTCGGATTCGTGTTCTTCTCATTATTGTATTTTTCCCAAGCTTTCATATAGGCCGTGGCCTCTGAGAAAGCCTTACGAAAAACCTGCTCCACTCCCATACGAGTTCTAGGCTGAATCCCGCGGCCTTCTCCATGTACGCGCATGGGGTTTTCGCCCAATGCAAACTTGATAGTGCGTGGTGCACCCACCATCTTAAGGTCTTCCGGGTTGTAGGAACCATAATGGTGCTTAATCGTTTCACATTGTCCACCGATGGCATTGGCAGAACCATGCATGGCATGAGAGGAGGTTACCCCTCCAGCCAAGGCCCGATAAATAGCAATATCCATCGGGTCAATAGCATCACCAGTAAAAACTTCCGCCGTGACAGGATTGGTTCCCTCATTCACTGCATCGATGGCTATATGCGAATGTGCATCGATGATTCCAGGCATCACATGCATACCAGTGGCGTCTATTTCTTTGGCACCAGACGGGGTACGTAGGCTTTTGCCGATGCGAGTAATCTTCCCATTTTGGATCAAGACGTCCGTCTCTTCCAATACCCCATCAGTAATGGTAAGAACCGTACCATTTTTAATTAAAACATCACCTTTATCCAGCTGCCCAAATAGGCTGATGGTTACAAAGGTGAATAGTATAGCATTTATTATTTTTTTCATGATTGCTTCTTCAAGATTAGGACCAAAATTATTTATCAGGCGTTCCAATACGTTCTCCTTCTAAATCGAAGGTGCCAAATTGCCCCGCAGAAACCGTTCCTTCTATATTGTCTCCCTCTATGATCAAATTGTATTCTATGGTGACTGTTTGTCCCCCTCCATCGATCTTAACACTGAAGGAAAGCGCATTACCATCTAGCTCAGCAGTTTCTATAGTGCTTTTGTTGCCCATGGCTGTATTGGTGATACTTCCGGAGATATCGCCATCATTATCCACCAATTCAAGAATACCATCCATATTTTGTCCCATAGCTTCAAAACTATAGGTCCACTTTCCAGCTACGGCTACTTTTGCATTAGGGTCGCCTTTCTTGGATGGTTTCTTTACTGCAAATTCAAACTTGTTTCCTTCTACAAATACATAGCGTACATTGGATTTTTCATCGAAGTAAGGCTGATCCGTAACCACCAAATTGGCGATCTTTCCGGTCGCAACCGAACCCAACATATCAGAAACGCCAAGCATTTTAGCTGGAGTAGTAGTCAAGGCGGCCAAGGCGGCATCTTCACTTAAGCCATTTTCGATCATTTTACGAAGGTTTGCCTTCACATCCTTGCTCTTCACATCCAGGGTAGAAAAGCCAAAATTAATGCCGGCCTTTTCCATCGTTCCGGCTTGAGTCCAATGCTCTTTCATGGCCTTCATTTTCCGCTTTTCCAAAGCTGCTCTCTCGGCCTTAAAAGGATCATCCTTTTGGCTTTCTTCTTTCTTCTTATCTCCTTTTTTGCCTCCTTTCTTACCTCCCTTGCTGTTCTTATCTTCGGGAAGATCCATGGAAAGCAAAACCGGTATTTTCCTTTTGCTTAGCTCGTCTGCTACATGCCAGCCTTGCTTCAGCTCAGCCATAACGATTGGCAGATCGAATTCCTTCTGTAAGGAAAGGACGCGATAGGCCGATTTGACATCGCTTGCTTTGAAAAAAACCGACTGTTCTTTGTTAATAATAGGATAGAAAGCCTGCAAAACGGGATCGTAAGAAGGGCGAGACATGCCACTAGGGCTTTTTTTGTAAGCCTCTTCATGTGCTTGTGCTAACTCTGCTTGCCGGTATAGTTCTCGCCATTTAGCAATAACGGCAATTACAGTGGCAGGATACATTCTTCGGGCACCTGTAAGTTGTGAAAAGAAGGACGTCTGGTCCTTCAAGATCATTTTATCTGCATTGTCTCCATGCAGCAAGATCAAAGCGCCTTGTCCAGGTAACATTTGGCCACTAGGTACGACATTAGCTGCCGTAAAGCCTAGCTTTCGCATATCGGAGATCGACTTATCGTTTGGCTTCAAGGATTCCGCTAGATTCTTTTCAGGCGTAATGCCAGCTAAGTCATTGGGAGGAGAGCCGGGGTCTTTAACCTGAGGGGCTTGTGGCCCTCCGCCCCCTCTGCCGCCACGGCCACCTTGTTGGGCCTCGGCCTTCGGGATACCGGTGTGCGACAAGCCTTCAATAAAGCCGGCGTAAATGTACATGGAATCCGCTTTGACTACTTGTGCATCAATTGGGATCTTGACATTCTTTCCGACAGCTAAGATCAAGCCATCTTTGACTACTACTGTAGCGCCTTCAATCATCTTACCAGGTTCTGTAACAACAGTAGCCTGGGTTAAGGCGTAGGTTCGGGTAACGGGCTTTAATTCGTCATTATTGGTTTGTGCCCAGAGAAAACTAGGAATCACCAATAGACAGAGAAGCCCCCACAAAGTAGGGTGTTTTTTCATACTACATCAAGATTTAATGGTTCTTGGATAGGTCCAAGAAAGTATTTAATTAGAGCAAGGATTGCCTATGCTATTGTAATTGTAAATTCTCTTATTTGTTCAAGGATGTACAGATTGGTTCTTTAGGGGAAGTGTTATCTGAGAGGATAAGATCAGTTTATTTGAGTTCCAAGCCATCAAATTTAGTAAAATACCGCCACTTTCTAAGCACAGGCCTCGCCCAGCTCCTATTCACCTACAAACGGAGGGTGTTCAACGACTATAATTGAGGATTCAGAGACATGGAAATACCTTGCCATCAATTCAAGATTAAAAACAACTACAATGAAACTACGTAATTGGATTTGGCTCGCCTTAGCGTTGATGGTACAATCTTGTATACCGTCTCTACATCCGCTATATACCGAGGATACTATTATTTTTGAGACCTCCCTCTTAGGAACATGGACAGATGAGG
>JAHQWA010000627.1 GCA_019634045.1 Saprospiraceae bacterium | reverse complement strand
TTGTTCTATAATTGATTTTCTCTCTAGCTTACTATTCACCCACAATAACAATAATTCATCCAATCCCAAAGATACTTTGAACTTGGGGTTGTTTTTGAGTTGTACCAAGTCAGATTGGAGAGCTTCATAAACCTTTGGGACCTCTCTAGCAGGGGCAGCGGACAATTCTCGAAAGAAACTGAGAACTCTATTTTCAAAAGAATAGGTTTCTAAAGTTCCATGTTTTGCATAATATCGATAAATGGCTCTTTGGAATGATTCAAATTTATCTAAATCATTTAGCTCATAGTTAGCCACTAAGTTTAGAAGCATAACACCACTTCTAATGTCGCGCCTAGTAATGTATTTTTCTCCTCTTATGATTCTAGTATTCCAAGCAACACACTGTTCAAATTTTTCTAGCATAAAAAGCATAACAGATGTATTGAAAATAAGCACATTACGGCTTCCCGCCGTGATTTGATACTTATCTAGTCCCTTCTTTACGCCTTCGACTACTTCCTCTATTCCTTGGTCATAACCAGTATTAATATAGTACAAGAGCTTATAGATGGTTGCTTTTTGGAAAACCACCCCTTGATCATGATGGTTCCGAGGAGTCTCTTTTTCTAGTTTTTCAATTAAAGCCGGAAATTCGTGGTAAGCTTCTTTCGTATAGAAGCCGTGCAATAAATTTGAAACATCTATGATGTATTTGTAGAACTCTTCTATTTTAATCTTTTCATTTTGATCCCACCAATGGACAACCTTGGAGTAATAATCCAAAACTTGGTCCGATTCTCTTAATAATTGGTAGTATAATGCACAGCTTTGGTAATATCGGAGTGTTGCTCGCTGGGAAAGATCCACTGAAGAAGCTTCAAACAGAGATACGGGGTATTTCTTCTTGAATTCTCTAATTTCTTCCTCTCTTTTGAGTTCGAAGCGCTTATTGATATCAACATAGAGTCGATCCAAATGATCCTCATAATGTAGTTCTTCCTTTATAGCATGAACACTAGCTTCCTTTTGTTGAATTAAAGAAGTAATCTTTTTATCATAGTTCTTTCCCTTAGTTTGACGGATCAAGAGACGTTCTGCCTTATTAATCTCCAAAAGTGATAATTGATCATCTAGCTCTACAGCCAATTGTTTTGCCTCTTCCAACCTCTCCCCACACTGCTCATATAGGCCCCGCTCATATAAGTACTTAGCATCTAGAATCATCTCCTTAATTCTCGCCGCATAGGAGTTGGCACTGCGATAGTCGCGCATACTCCGCATGATGGCCTCATATAGATAAGATTTATCATATCGCAGGTTTTTACCAAATTTTTTCTTTAACTTTGCCTCATCGTATATCTCCATATCGTTCACAGCCTGGAACAGCACTAGATACTTACTCCCTTTAGAACTACTTTTTTTGGCGTCCAAAGTGAAATATCGCTTTTCGGACTTAGACATGGCCTTGATTAAATGAAAAAGATCATCTCTTTTTTTCATGGGCTACCCTATTTTCTAGTCTAATTATCTCCCCTTTGAACAGGAAAATCAAGAAAATCACACTTTTTCAGCAAAATAGAACTTTTTTTCGGGTTTTAGAAACTCGATTTAAGCTCAATCTTTGCATCTAGAAAAAGTATAAAGCGACAAGAAAGAGAAATTAAACCAAACCGCTGACAATCAATTATTTAAATTCTACTTCGAATTACAATTCAAAGTCAGAACAGGTTTCTTCATGTCATAAACTCACCAAAAGAAAGTCCTTAGAAACCCGAACTTTTCACCTTTTTTGGTTTTCAAGGAGGCGATTTCCCCTATACATTTGTATCGTATTCAAAAGGAATACAAACAAACTTGAAAGAAAACGGTACAGGGTCTTGTAGATCTTTCGGATTATGGTTGCCTTCAAATACCAAATGAACGTATCCAAAATCTAACATCGGTATCTGATAAGAGGAAAAAACATTCCTGGAACAGCCATAATCCGAAAGATATCATTCTGGTTTATTTCTCAATCTATCTGTCCTTTATTACAAGACTCACTTACGCTGTTGGACGGCGGTAAGGGCACTTCCGTCCAACTTTTTTCGCCTGGCTTTGCTAAGGCAACTAAGCGAAAAAACACTATGATCACTATAGTAGGAGATGAGGTTACCGCCTCATCTCCACTATTGAAGCATCAGATTCGACCCATTCAAGCGAGGATGTGTCCAATCTAGCATGCTAGGATAAAGAAAAACTGTTCATAGGGCAATTTGGAGGTTCTGCCACCTCTATAGGGTGGCAGGATCTATCCTTTACGCTCTGACTAGCAAATGATTAGTATTGACTTCCGCGAATATATTGTTCATTGAAATACGGGATAATAGCACAAGAAATAAGAAAGTAAAACAGACTACTGACTATGAGAAAAGTACACATGAGATTACAATACTTTCCATTAGTCATCCCTAGCTTTTTTTAAGCTAAACCACAAAGAAATTACGTCAGTAGACCAAAAGAATATGCGTCTTTGAGACTCTCAAGGACAGAAGAACTTTTTTCTTAGGGTGTTTTATTTTTCAGAAGGGCAATTGGAGATAAGTAGATAGTTGCTATTATTCCGGGCTGGGTAGCGGTGAATGAACTGCTGCCCAGTTTTCTTTTATTCATACTCCAACACGAGGTCAACTGAGCCTTTCCCAACGAGCTTATTATTTGTCCGAAAGGGCATTCTACATACCAATAAAATAAGCCTATTCTGATAGCGAATAAGTTTGTACGCAAAAACTTCTTACAGTGACAGCATATATTGACTAGAAGCCATCTCAAAAAGATTTTTGATGGTGAAAAAGAGAAGGAGGAAACTTCAGCATCTCTTTGCGTCAAGGATATCACCAAACACACAAAACTACAACAGACACTCCCCCTAAGGGAAGGTCAGAAGGTGGAATGCTTTGCATTTCCACATTCACACTTCCAAACTCAAACAACCCCAAAACCAAGCTAAACCCAAGCAAATGTGCAATGGAAGATCCTTTTTATGAGGATTTTCCATTCAATTTATCCTTGACACCACATAGTTTGGCAGTTTTCCAAGCTATGTAGTGTCAATAGACTTCACAAACAAAACCACAAAAAACAACCAAGATGAGCTACAGTACTAGATTCTCGTAGCTTTTTCTTGGGACCATTTGTTATTAGCACCAAAGTAGATGGCATAAGAGCAGTGTACCAGAATAGGTTAAGATTTCGAATCTAAAACCTGCTCTTGTTGCCCTACTCAACCCAAAAAACCGATGAAAACTTGGCTATTACTGCAAGCGATTGTAGATAAGTACCTACTTTTAATAGGTAAGTACCAGCCTAATGGAAGTTTACTTCAAGTATTTCGTGAAGTAGATCTTCCTAGGATGACTTATGTGAAACCCTATTCTTTTAACCGGCCAGCAACTATCAACACCATGTCTCCCAAAACCTGCGGAATTGGCAGATTAATGCCATGCCTCTTCAAAAGGGTCATCCCACTCCTACTCTATTGTTTATTGCTCCCAAGCATTTTCTATTCTCAAAATATTGTTCCCACTAAACCGGATGACTTAGGTCCGGAATTCCAAGATTCCACTCAACTCAATGTAATTAATTTGCCGATGCCCCTGCTCCCATTGAATGGGATCAATGCGGAAGCGCCTTATTATCGCTTTCTGTGGATCTTCGGTGATGGAAATTTTCAGTACATGAAGGATAGTACCTTCATCAATCACCGCTATGATTTCCCTGCCAGTGAGAGTCCGAAAACCCATGATGTATTTCTCTACAAGAATGCGCTGTATGGGGGTGGAAAACCGCCGCCAAAACGGACCAGTACGCAAATTAGTAATTTACATCAGGCAGAGTTTGACACGATACCGATCGAGAATGCAAGTGCGGTTAAACCCAATGCTTTAGTACACTTGCAAAAACACATGGACCCTTTATTGCCAAGTGATACTTCTCTTTGGATACTGTCCATCAAAAATCCTGATTCACTAGGCCAAAGAAGCCTCAACGGACAGGTCTATTTGTTTTTTGATGGGGTGGTTACCCAAAGTCAACTCTTCCAGGTGGAAGGGAAAAATGGAGGAAAGGTACAAGTACCGGCCAAATCTCTCGGGCAAGCGAGCCCTAACTACGCTGATTTTCAGCTTGATACTACCTTGATCTATAATGATGAAATCCTTGGCACAACCTTTCAAGCAGCAGGAATACCCGTCAGTACCTTCCAGGCAGAATATAAGCGTACCCTGTTTTGGAACTTTAGCAACCTTAGTCCGGGAGAGGAGCGACATATCTTCGTACAGTTTACGGTCGATTCCTTGTTATTGGACAAATTCAGCCCCAAACGGCTAGGTAGCACGAAGCTAATGGCCATGATGACGGTCTATAATGACGACACGGGGCAAGGCCCTGGCTTTGACTTTGGATTAACTGAAGAAGATGCCAAACGGCGAAATGAGTTAGGCTTAGATTCTGTTTTGCTCACGGCTAATCAAGGAGAGCAAAATGATGGATGGTTCGGCAATGCCTTACTTGAAGGCGGGTTCGAACAGCCTTTCAATGCCGCTACGACTTTGGTGGATCTAATGGAGGTTGATTCGCGCTTGGCTAGCTCTTACGATCCGAACTATATGCGGGTAGATGCTTGTAGTTGTCCGCCCAATACGGATGGCGCCCAGAAGATGATCGCTACGGTCCACTTCGAGAACGATGGGATGGCAGCCACTCGAAATATTTTCATCAACATCGAAATACCAGAGCAGATCCAACTCAATAGTGTTTTTGATTCTCTATTGAGGGTATACCCACCTTTAGATCCAGCCTCTTCCGGTCAGATTGTAATGGATTTGGATGAAGCTTCTCGAACCTTGACCTGGAAATTGTTGGATTTCCAGATCGAATCCGTGGCACAATACGGTGCGGGTGATCCATCCACTTTCGGTGAAATCACTTTTACCCTTCTGACCGAAACAGGGGTAGACTTGGATGATATTCCGGAGATGCAGGCCTGCATTCGCTTTGACGAAGAAGACAATGATCCTGTATGCACCTTACCTGTAAAAACGAATCAACTCACCCAAGCAGAAGTAAGTAATACCGAGTCAGAAGATATTCTACAATGTGAAAACTGTGATTGTCCACCTTTTGATTTCTGGCAATGGCTACTAAGCTTGCCATGGTGGCTAGCGGTGTTAATCGTATTGGGCTTGATCTTATTAGTGCTGCTCATCAGGCGCTTGAGGTCCTAGCCCTTAGCTCGACGAAACATTGAACCCTGTATATACCCTAGGTGCTTGTTGTCAAGCGCCCAAAAAACCAATCCATTATCATGCGTGACCTACTGCTAACCTTATCCCTATGCTGTAGCTGTATTTGGGTAGCCGCGGCTTCCCCTGGAAGAATAAGTGGAGCCCAATACTTGGAGTTGGCGGCAGAAGCCTGCCGCCAACAACACGCTGATAGCCTAGACTATTTCCTCTCTCGAGCAGAAGAACGCTATGCCCAACAAGACAGCTTGGTGGCTTGGATCAACGGGCTAAAAGACATTTCAAGAATCTATCGCGACGAACTGCAAAAACCCGAAGCGGCCATTGGTATCCTACAGCAGGGTACCATCGAAGCATTATGGCGTTCTCCAAAATCTCAGGAAGAATGGGAGGCAATCGGTTGGTTGGCGGTAAATCTAGGCTATACCTATAAGTATGGTAGTGAGCAATATCTTGCAGCTAGTAAGTACTACCAAAAGGCCAAGGAAATCTTGGTGGATCAACTCGGACAAGAAGATCTAGACATTGGCATATATATCTACCAAGAATGGGGAAACTTGAAGACGATGATGGGGGATTTTACAATGGCGGAGGTTTTATTGGATCAATTCCTCAATTTGGCTCTAGCCGCTGAAGAAAACAACGTAGCTGCCGAAGCCCATAACGATCAAGGGGTACAATTCATCAGCAGATGGGATATTACCAAGGATAAGGGGGCTTTAGAAAAGGCCATCTCCTACCTGGAAGGAGGCCTCACTTTATCTAATATACATGACTTCCCCAAAGGACTCTTACATGGTAATTTGGTGAAGTGTTATATGGAATTAGGGAATCGTGCAAAGGTACTCCAGCACGCCACTCAAGCCGACGATGCCATCCAGCGCTTTTATGATCAATCCGGCTATGCTGGCCTAAGGCTAGACCAGGCCAAGATCAAGCAAAACCTAGGTGACTTTTTCCTAGGAAATAAAGCCATCAGTGATGCCATTATCCAGTATGAAAAAGCCGAGCAGTTGTATTTGGAAGTCTACCCTTCCGGAAAGCATCGGGAATTGGCCAGAACATACTCCTCGCACGCGGAAGCACTTCGAGAACGGCAGAATTGGGAGGCAGCCTTGGATTTTCATCAAAAGGCACTACGGGCAATTGTCGGAGACTTCGAAGCCGAAACAAAGCTGGGCAATCCAGCGCTACACCAAATAAGGGCAGAGCGAGTTATTGGTGAGGTTTTACTAGCCAAAGCGCGCAGTCTCCAAGCCCGGTTCCAGCATCAGAACAACTTGGATGACCTCCGGCTAGCCCTGGCCTGCCATGACTTACTGTTTGAGGTCGAATGGAGAATTCGGGCCTCCTATTTGTACGAGGCCTCTAAGCTGGAACACATTAGCAAGCAACAACGAATCACCGAGGAAGGAATCGATATGGCTTACCTACTGTGGCAAAAGACCGAGGAGCAAAAATACCTGGACCTCGCCTTTCGCTTGACGGAACGCAACAAGAGTATTTTGCTTTTGGAGGCGGTGCGAAAGGCGGAGTTAGCTCAATCTTCAGCAGGAAGAACGGATATACAGCGGACCGATGTGAAATATCAGCAAGAGATCGCTGAACTCGAGAAGGAAGTCTATGCCGCCCAAGAAAATAGCGCTCCTGATTCCCTCCTCAGTGCTTTACGGCTTAGTTTACTCAATAAGAAACAAGCCTATACAACTTGGATTGATCGTTTAGGAACGGAGCATAAAGGTGTTTGGACAGCGGCTCAAGCTCAAATGCAAGTCATGTCTGACTACCAAGAGATTTTAGCCCCTGATCAAAGCTTAGTAGAGTATTTTGTTGGGGAAAGATCGATCTATGTCTTCATTTTATCCCAGAGCCATCGCACTTGCCTTCATCTTCCTAAGGACTTCCCTTTGGAGGAATGGGTTCAATCTTTCCGCCAATCCATCGAGTATTTTCAAATGGCTGATCAATCCTTGCAGGACCTTTGTCACACCTACAGCAAACTCGGGCATCAACTATACGAACGTCTAATTGAACCCATACAGGCACAACTCACCGCAGGACAGCAATTACTCCTGATACCGAATGGTGTGTTGAACTATCTTCCTTTCGAAGCCTTATTGACCGCAACAGAAAACTCGTGCCAGTTTTCCAACTATCCGTACCTCATTCACGATTACGAGATGGCCTACTCTTATAGTGCAGCATTGTATCTGGAACTATTAGAACGAAAACAGAGTCGGGGCCCCTTCTTGGGCGTAGCTCCTGATTTTGATGGACAGCACGGCTTTAGTACACTATACAGAAACGCAGAAAACATCCAGACTGCCCAACGATATTTTGATGGTGAGATCTTCCTCCGCGATCAAGCCACCATAGAACAGTTCATCGCCTTGGCCCCAAAACACCAAATCATACACCTAGCCACCCATGCCAAGGCAAATTTACAAGCGGGGGAATTTTCCTTTATTGTTTTTGCTGATGGTAATGGAGGTTATGATAGCTTGTATACACGCGATCTATACCTCCTCGCCCTGGATGCAGAATTGGTTCTCCTCAGTGCTTGTGAAACTGCGGTGGGTCAGCTGCACCAGGGCGAAGGCATCATTAGCCTTGCTCGGGGTTTTCTATATGCAGGCGCTCGCAGTCTTGTCACCACCTTATGGCAAATCAATGATGAAGCGAATTATACATTGACAGAAGGGCTCTACCGGAAGCTGAGAAAAGGTAATCGGAAGTCTGAAGCCTTGCGTGAAGCCAAATTACAGCACATTCAAGCCGCTGATAACATGAACGCGCATCCGGTATACTGGGCAGCATTTGTCAGCGTTGGCAACCAACGCCCCTTGTCTAGCAAATCTAGGAAGTGGATGATGTTAGCGATAGGACTCCCCCTACTATTGGTAGGAGGTTATGCCATTCGCAAGAAATCTACAGCTTAGGAATGCTATCGCCAGATACTACCTAGCTTGTTTTGTAAAGTTTTTGCCTGGGCTTGATATTCATGTGAATCATCGGTAGCTATTCTTTCAAGTTTAGCCCGGAAATCCCCATCTATTTGATCATGGCCTAATTGCGCCAGCAACAGGCTCCATTCTACATTGTTATCGTAATATGATCTGGCCAATGGGTCTAACTCCAAATCCGGCAATAGGGTACTCAATTCCTTAAACTGTTGCACGGCCGTGGGAAACGCCCGCGCCTGGAGGCTTCGATGAGCTTTGGTAAATTGTTCCTTGAACCCTTCAATTCCTTGGCCTCCCATGGTTCCTCCTACATTAGGCGATTGGTATAGCGCAGCAAAAAGCTTTTGGTTGGAATACTGGTTCTTCATATATCCCCATCCCCCCAAGCCGATTAATAAGGCAATAGAAGCAGCAATGGATAGGCGTTTTATCCAAGGGTTAAATGACTTGATCGGCGTCTCCGCTTGCGCCTCATTCTCCCAGGTGGTCAATTGATCAGCAAAAGTATCTGCTTGTGCGGCTTCAAAGCCTTCTAACAAGGCTTGCTGGGATCCAAAAAGGGAATCAAAAGCACTATCCGTCTGCCGCCGCTGCTCCACAGATTGCTTGGCTGTTGGGCCGAGTTCACCATTGAGGTACCACTCTATCAATTCCTGATCTTCTTGTTCTCTAAGATCTTCTGCCCAGTGATTCATACGCTGCGCAAGGTCCTCAGCAGCTATCGCGGCAAAACCATCCAAGAGGGACTGAATCAGCCTTACTCTGCGCTGAAACGGCTCATCAACAGTGAGCCGCTGCTCAAAGACCGATTGCTCTTTTGCAGCTAGCTTACCTAGGCAAAAGGCTTCGATCTCTTCCAATGTATAGACTTTTTCGTCCATGGCTTTTACATAAAGGTTCTATAGAATTACTGTTGAAGGTAGTTTAATTCTTATCTTCCATGAGTTGGCGCATTTTCTTTAAACAATCAAATTTTCTCTTTCTCACAGTTCCTTCATTCGCGATATCTAGTTCTTTTGCAACAGCCTCCATCACGTAGCCTTTCAGGTATACCAATTCTAAAAGCTTACGACAGGAATCACCAATCTTTCCCAATAACCTTCGTACCAAATCAGCCTTGGCTGCCCGTTCATGTGCGGATTCGATCGCAGCCTCAATTGATACCTCAGGCATTTCAGCTTCCCAATCTCCCTTTCTTCCTTCCCGACGCAATACGTTCTTGCCGATCCCAAACAAATAAGTCTTCAAGCTACTGTGCAAAGGGGCGGCTAATTTCCGCCGCAAGACATTACGATGGAAAATGATCATGGTATCATGAAACAGTTGCCCGGCTTCTTCTGGCCCCAAGCTCGCCCGCTTCATGAAGAACATGCGAAAGGGACTGCGCATATCTTCATAAAAAGCTTTCCAAGCAAGGTCTGAGCCACTCTGCAGCTCACGTAAACGATCTTCGGCTTCCTTGTATTTACCCATTTATCCTGGCTTTCTTGGTTCTTGTTACATTTTGTTGAAAATAATAAAATATTTAGGAGCGCCATTCACCCGCATCACAAAGTGATAGTCTAGATCTCAATACTGATTGGAGCATTCATGGATTGAGCTTGGCTACGGATACTTGTAGCATTGATAAAATGTGTTGGCCCAAGTTGTATTTGCCCATAACTAGCGTGAACATGTCCGAAAACATGCAGTCTGGGTTGAATCCTCTCCAATTCACTTCGCAAATAATCACAACCAAGACGACGTCCACTACGGGAAGTATCGAGAATACCCTTGGGCGGAGTATGTGTAATCAGCACATCTGTTGCTTCAGGAATAATTTCCCAATGTTGCTTCATCCCTCTCTCTCTATCCTTCCCAAAGGCCATGCCGACGAGATCAGGTTGGACTGGTGATCCCCAAAAGTTTACGCCTTCGATCTCCACTCCTTGGTCCTCTAGATAAATGATATTATTTGGCAATTGACTTAGAAAAGTTTCTTTTTCCTCCGCAGCTTTAAAATCATGGTTGCCAGCTACCAAAATTTTGTATTCGTAAGGTAAAACTGTATACCAGCTCAAAAAATCTCTTAAGCCTTCTTCTCCACCATAGTGGCAGAAGTCACCTGCATGTACAATTGTCTGGCCTGTTGGGAGTTTAGAGAGCGCTCTATGGCGGGCATGGGTATCGGAAATTAGAACGAGTTTCATCTCTTCTTGAAACTACTCTATTTGAAAAAAGATTCCCCAATAAGCCAACTATTGACCTGTAGTGTTTTCTTCCTGCCTTTGTTTGATACTGCTGGAGGCTAATAGCTTATTGGGTATGCTGACTCGAAAGGTTGTTCCATTATCGGCTCCGCCTTCGCAATGAATTGTACCACCAAACCCCTCTACAATTTTCTTACAAGTAGCTAAACCTAAACCTGAGCCTTCATACTCCGTTTGATTGTGCAGGCGAGTGAACATCAAGAATATTTTATCGAAGTATTCTTCCTTAATACCGATTCCATTATCTGAGAAATAGAGATTTAGTACGGTTTCCTCTTGGCGAGCCCCGATGATGATCGTAGGGCTTGGCGATTCGTTGTACTTGACGCCATTCTCAATCAAATTTTTAAACAGGATAAAAGTTTTGGCATAATTCCAGACGAGGATTGGCAATTTCGTTTCGACTTCGATGATGGCATTCCTACTGCCAAGATAGGCTGAAATAGAGCGAGAAATCTCGTCCACTAACTTATTCAGATCAATGGGTACTTTTTTGCCATTATCATCTTGTCTAGAAAGTTTAGAGTATTCCAGGACATCCTCGATGAGGAAATTCATCCGCTTACCCCCTTGAATAATAAACGCTAGGTAATCTTTTAGTTCCTCCGTAGCGTGTGGTTCCAATTTACGCTTAAGTAAGCCAGAGAACTTAATGATATTGTGCAAAGGTGTCTTTAGGTCATGCGAAGCAATAAAAGCGAAGCGCTCTAGTTCAGCATTGCTTTCTACTAGTTCGCTATTGGTTTCTTTCAGTTCTCGGTTGGTTTGTTCCAATTGCTCGGTACGCTCTTGTACCAAGCGACTGAGCTCTTTACTTTGTTCCGCTCGAATACTGGATAATCGAAAAAAGTAGGTTACTAGAAGGGTCAGTAACAAGAGGCCAGCCAGGAATAGCAGGAATACGCTTCTATCCCGGGTGATCCGAAGTTTCTGATTCTGGTTTTCGACCTGCAACACCTTATTCTCCTCCTCGACCAACTGTAAATTGTATTGGTTTCTGATCAGCTTTTCACTTTGGGAAAAAACAACTCGATTGATCTTATCACTATAGTTTTTGAATTCGATATGAGCTGCTAGCGCTGGCTTTGTGAGGCCTTGAGCCGCAAAGGCTTCATACCTGACCTGATAGGCATAAGCTAAAAATTGATTGCTTTTGGCCGTTTCACCACACCTAATAAGTAGGTCGAGGGTTCGATGCAGTTCTGGCCAATCCTTCCTCAATAGCAAGAATTTACTTTTCGCATAAATAATACTAAGCGTGTTGATATCGGCTTTCTTGCTATATCCAAGTTTAGAAGTCAAAAGATCGTAGCATACTTCGAATTCAGCGGGCAAGGTCGTCAGTTGATCCATATCCATATCTGCCCGAACTTTGGAAACGACGACATAGCAAGCCCGAGGATCGCCAGGAGTATACGTCACTTCTTCTTGTAATATTTCAATGTAGTGACTTGCTGAATCTGGGATACCCAAATTGATAAAACTATTGACCAAGCTTCGATAATAGAAGTAAGAAAAGCCTTTATTATCCAGATCCTTTAGGTAGGGATAGGCTTCTCTAAGCACCTGTAGTGCGGCCTCAAAATTCAAGGCTTTTGTGAAAAGTTGAGCCAATTTGAATCGACTGACCACCTGCACAGAAGGGTCTTGATAAATGGCGGCCAGCTGTTGGAGTCGATTAACGTAATAGCTAACCGTATCCATATTCATCATATACCCAAGGCAAATATCGACTAGTGCCCCTAAATTAGACACATTTTCTTCCAATGAGCCCGCAGAGTAGTAATTAAGTCGATCTGGCGTTTTTAGCGTCTCCGTACCTTCCTTTACATTACCCTGGCTAAAATAGAAGGCCCCTTTCAAATTATAAGCTCTTACAATAGCTGTAGTGTCCTTTCTGGCCAAGAATATCTCCATTAGTGGCTCAATCTCGGCAACGAAAGTAGCTGAATCTCTAAGGTAATAAGAGGCTCGAGCCATTTCATACCGAGCCTCAAACAAGAGACTATCCTCCTGCAAAAGCTCAAATCCGCTTACTGCCTTTCGAGCCAATTCCCGCTTTAATGAAAAATCATCATTGAGTTCTATCGCTCGCTCGAAATGCTCAAGCGATGCGTTTCTCAGGCTATCCACATCGATATCAGCAGCATGGATACCCCTTGGCAATCCGATCAGGATACCGGTAAACAAGCAATAGAATATAGCCCATGTGACAGGCCATGATCTTGAAAACTTTGGCATGGTGTAAGTTGAACCTGCTTGGAAATATAGATAAAAGAGTTTGGGGAGGCCAGGCTCTCTCATCTATTCTACGCTGTCTAATTGGGTGTCGTAAGACCAAGTAAGGTCCGCTTGCATAGTGTTTGAGCTCAGAATTTACATAATATTTCTGATTTAGCAACCTTTTCCAGTCTCTGTAAATCAGAAAACATCTCCTGCTCCTCGTCATTTCCATCTTCAGCATAGGGGATCAGAGAGATCAAGACATCTTTTTACAAAAAAAATCACTACGGAGGGTAAGATTTTGAAGCGAGGCTAGATACCCTTATAGAATCCCACATGAGTCCATTGAAGACCTAGCAAATCGAGAAATAAAATCAATTTGGTAACAAGAACAAAATTCAGTGGATAAATAACCGTAGTAACAAAGCTACAACCCAAAAAACTAAATGTTTCGTTTGACACGATTGTAATCCCTTGAACCCTAAAACCCCAATTATACAACTATCGCTTATCTCAGACAGTCCCTCGAGCTGGGCGCGTATCAGGCCCAGCTTTTAATCCCAAAGACTATACTAGAGCCATAGTTTGGATGCTGTCCATCCGTTTGGCTAGTATATTTTGAATTGGAAAAGTGGATTTATGAAAAAGTGGAGCACGGTTGAACCGGCTCCACTTTATCTTTTTCCTTACTCCAATTACTTGTATGATGTTAGGAAAGCGAGAGGACTATACCCATTTTACCAAGCCAACATCTTGCTGATGTGGTAGAAGATCACTCTTTGGATATACTCTAAAACCAAACTCATATACACCGGAAAGTTTAGGCTCAATATTGCAACTGTAAGTGGCTTCTTTTCCTTCTACTTTCACCAACTGCAATTCTTCCTTGAGTTTTAGCTCTAGCTCTACCTCTTTTATTCTTTTGAAGAAAACTACTTCTACACCAACATTCTCCGCATCCAGCTCACCAACATGCAGTGTAATATCTCCTTTAAATGGATCTCCCACCATCAAGGCATTGTTTTCCGCATCAAAAAGGTTACTAGAGCTGACATGGACGTCATCCCACTCTCTTTGCAGGCTTTGCTTCCAAGCCGTCAAACTCACTGCTTGACGAAACTTATTCTTGCGAATGAGCTTATGGCGGACGGCCAGTTTGTTGTAAAAGCGGTCAAAATAGTCATCCAGCATCCGCTTCATTGTAAACTGAGGTGCCACCTCCGCAATAATTTGCTTAATGAAAGAGACCCACTTCGACTTATCTTCTTGATAGTAAGTAGGAATAATATCTCCTTCCAGGATATTATAAATTGATTCAGCATCTAACTCATTCTGTAGATTTTGGTCATCGTAGGTTCGCTCCAACGGCAGCGCCCATCCTGCATCCGGCCGGTAGCCTTCAGCCCACCATCCGTCCAATACACTAAAATTCATTACGCCGTTTAGGGCAGCCTTCATTCCACTTGTACCAGAGGCTTCTTTAGGACGAGTAGGCGTATTCAACCATACATCTACCCCTTGCACCAAATATTTGGCGATTTCCATATTGTAATTCTCCAAGAAGATGACCTTTCCGGCAAACCGTTCTTGCTTAGATACATGGATGATATGACGGATTAGGTCTTGTCCGCCATTGTCAGCGGGGTGAGCCTTGCCCGAGAACAAGAATATGACGGGGCGATCCGGATCATTGACAATATCGGCCAAGCGATCAAGATTGCTAAAGAGCAGGTGCGCCCGCTTATAGGTGGCGAAACGTCTGGCAAAACCGATGACTAAAGCGTCGTCCTGGATATTATTGATAATGGAAAATATGGCACGTGGGCCTTCTCCCCTACGAGTAAGATCCTTTTGCAGCTTAACTCGAACGGCATCTAGCAAGCGCTTCTTGAGCAACTGTCTAATCTCTAAGATCTTATCATCGGGTACCTCATGAATCTTACGCCAGTATTTCTTATTGGATTGATCTGCCTTAAAAGCGGCTCCAAAGGTTTTCGTATAGAGCTCATCCCATTCCTTGGCGATCCAAGTCGGATAGTGCACACTATTGGTTACATAACCTATGTGCAGCTCTACCGGTTGGAAAGCAGGATAGAGCACATTAAACATCTTTTGAGAAACAGCTCCGTGTAACTTACTAACTCCATTCACCTCCTGCGATAGACGGATTGCCAAATGACTCATGGAGAAAAGTTCCTGAGAATCGTCGGCTTGGACCCTACCGAACCCGATAAAACGAGCCCAATCTATGCCCAGCTTTGAGGGCCAATCCGCCATATATTGATACAATAGACCTTCCGAAAAATAGTCATGTCCTGCGGGTACAGGGGTATGTGTAGTAAAAAGTGAACTTGCTCGCACCACCTCCGCTGCTTCATCAAAACTCAGTCCCGT
>JAHQWA010000626.1 GCA_019634045.1 Saprospiraceae bacterium | reverse complement strand
TTCCCCTTGTACTACAACGGACTCCTTACGGTAAGACCAGCGAGCGATTCAAAGCCGTAATTGCTCATCTAGCTTCCAGAGGTTATATCGTGGCCGTTCAGGATTTACGGGGCAGGTACGACTCTGAAGGTATCTTTAGCAAGTATAGCCCAGCGGAGGCCGCCGATGGATCAGCTACCGTTGAGTGGTTAGCCAAGCAAACCTTCTGCAATGGCAAAGTGGGCATGTGGGGA
This sequence comes from Saprospiraceae bacterium, assembly GCA_019634045.1. GTDB lineage: Bacteria > Bacteroidota > Bacteroidia > Chitinophagales > Saprospiraceae > DT-111. The sequence continues at coordinate 4,966 of JAHQWA010000626.1, read as the reverse complement.
ACGTCTTATGGTGCCCATACCCAAGCAGATGCCTCCAAACTCAACCCTAAGGGCTTGGCTGCCATGATCCTCAATATGGGTGGCATGACCAATGCTTGGGATCACGCCGTTCGGCAAGGTGGAGCATTTGAGCTGGGGCGTGAACTGACCTGGGCATTCAAGCAAATACCGGCTGAGATTAAAGACCCGGTGGTACAAAAACATTTTGAAAAGGAAAAGGTCACCGATTGGTACACTGCTTGGCCTTTCCGGAAGGGACTCAACCCGCTGTCGATTGCTCCCAATTTCGAAGATTATATTTTGGAAGAGCTCACGCATTCTGACTATGACGAGTTTTGGCAAACTACTGGAATCAACTGGGAACGATACTTCGCTCAGACAGCAGATGTGCCGATGGTTCATGTGGGAGGATGGTATGATATTTTCCTGCGTGGTACGATTCAGAATTATGTAGTGCTTGATAGTCTCCAGACAAGCCCCAAATGGCTCATCATTGGCCCGTGGACGCATAGTGGCAATGGCAGAACCTATTCTGGGGATGTAGATTTTGGGGCAGCCGCAAGTATCGATGACTTCCGAGTGGAATACCAAGGCGTCTGGTTTGATTATCTACTGAAAGACCTACCGCAAGAACGAATTAAGCCTGAAGCTGTCCAGTTATTCATCATGGGTACCGGGGATGGTAGTAAAAATGCAGAAGGGCGGCTAAATCACGGCGGCTATTGGAGAGGTTTTGAAACTTGGCCCCCGCCAGACAGCAAAGACTACACTTTGTACTTAGAGGCAGATGGCTCCTTACAAACCGATCGGCCCGCTGCCGAGTCTTCTAGCACCACCTTTACTTTCGACCCTGAACATCCAGTCCCGACTTTGGGTGGCAATGTCTCGGCGCGAGTCAAGGATGGAGCATTCAATCAGCGCGAACGCCCCGACTTTGTAGGGAGCAGCCCCCCCTACCTCCCGCTCAAGGCGAGGCAAGATGTCGTCGTCTTTCAAACATCTCCATTGGAAGAAGAAATGTGCATAGGTGGACCGATAGCCGTCGAGTTTTACGTGGCCTCCGATGCCGTTGATACGGACTTTACGGTAAAGCTGCTGGATGTGTATCCCCCTTCAGAAGATTTCCCTGAAGGTTTTGATTTGAACCTTACTGACGGGATTGTCCGGATGAGCTATCGCAATGGTCGACATACCCGAGACTTAATCACGCCTGGGGAGGTATACCGTTTGAAGATTGATCTCTTCCCTACAGCCAATGTTTTCAAGAAAGGCCATCGAATTCGGGTAGATATTTCAAGCAGTAACTTTCCTAGATGGGATGTAAATCCAAACACGGGAGAGCCTTTGGGGAAACACAGGAGGGTAATCAAAGCTGATAATACTGTTTTTCATTCCTCCAAGTATTCTTCTAATATCCGGCTGTCACTTCTTCCTGGTGACGAGTAAAACAAAGTTTCCATTAGCAAGCCCAGGGGCCTCCAACTACCTTTCTACCTAGGAGACCTCATTGGTGCAACCTATTTCATGGTCTTCAATTTTAGTTTCACCCGGATCTTCTTCCGACAAGTCCTCCCAACAAAAAACGGCAGTAAGCCCAATTGACCTACTGCCGATATTTTTATCATCTTAAGTTACTTTCTGCGCCTTATTTAGCAGGGACGTTGACGGTAGCTCCTGCAGGAAAAGTCCTGACAGCTCGCACATGGCTGTGATCTCCCTCCCAATGAGCAAAACGATCTCCATGTAAAAGATCTAGCGACCACATATTGTGCTCATCCTTGGTCTCGGAACTCCAATACCACTGATTCTGGAAATGAGTCTTCGCTGACTTTCGAAGATTCTCGTACAAAACCTCTAGCTCATTCAGACTAGGTAAACGCCAATCGTCTTTTCCCTCGATGGAATAATTCTCACAGGCTTGTGTCGCCTCTTGAAAGCTCATATCTTCTGGAAAGTCCTCTTCAGCGCATATCAATCCGCGCTGCCCACTTTCATCTATATAGAATATGATTCCTCCATCAGTCCGCATGCCAATCTCTAGCTTCCGGTCTGGTGTTATCGGTGTGATAGGTACATCCACCTCCGTAATCCTCCAAAATTGGCTCGCGATATTTCCAACCGGATTTAAAGAAGCAACAGGGTTCTCTGAATCAATATCACCGTCCAATGCCTTCTCTGTTTGCCATCCGTTAGCGAACCTGTACAGTCCATCACCAGAAGGAACGATCATCCAATATTGTCCACTGTAAGTGGCATTATCAGTTAACCTCATTCTGTTATTGGTGCCATCGTTGATTACGTCGATCACCTTGCCTGTGCCCTGCGATTTGCAAGAGAGCTTGATAGCCCCATTTCCTTGCGGCATAATCTTCCAAAGTTGCCCATCAGAAGCTCCTATTGGAGTCATACTAATCACCATATTCTCAGGGTTAACATCCAGCGAATATTCTTCACCAACCCAAATATTGGTCAAGCGATAATACTTGTTTTCGTCAAACTCAAGCTCCTGCGCAACGACCTGCCCAAAACAGGCAATCGACAGCAGCAGGATCAGATAATAATTTTGCTTTTTCATGGATATTTTTTTGCTAGGTTAGCTGCGAGATGGATAGATTCCTTGCAAGGCAATGATATAATTTACACCCAGACTGGGCTGCATAACTGTGATCTCTGAAGGAAATCCAGAGATCGCCATATTTCCAGCAGCAGCTTGGGTCACCCGTACCACCTGAGGACTAATTGTTGTTTGCTCCATGCCCAATTTTTGTCCAAGTTGTACCGGCCTTAAACCAGGACCAGTACCTGCATGAACAGCTACCCTTCCTCTAAGATCGGGCAAAGCAAAAGTCGAACGACCATCACCCCCATAGATTGTACCTAAAATTGAAAACAGTGCATTATGCTGACTAATGGGCAGCAGACTACCATCACAGAACGCCCAGCCTCTAGGGGCAAAATTTCCAGCAAACATCGCAATTTGCCCAAGAGTGGGCTCCAACCATAGCTCCTCTTGACATTCAGCGGTTTTGAGTTCCTCCAACTGAGTGGTCATATTCTCCATCTTGAGAGAAAGCGCTGCAATGGCTTCACTGTTCGATTGTTTGACAGTAGATGCAGAAGGAAGTAATAGGAATCCTGCTAAAACGGCAACCAATAATCCAAAGGCGCCGAGGTTATTTATAATCTTATTATTTTTCATTTCTTTTGTTTTAAGTCTTTGATCAATCCGGTACTAACAAGCAAAGAACATAACAGCTAGGGCAAACGCGAACTTCTTGCTCTTATCTTACCAGCCCAAATTCTCAAAGAGAAATTAAGTTTGTGTTTAAAAAAGAACTTCTTCTTAGCTGCGAGATGGGAAATTACCCACTAAGGCAATAATATAGGTGACACCTAATGTCGGCTGTCGAGTACTGATCTGATCCGGGTCAGTCCCGATGGCTACATTCACAGCTGCGTTATCCGACTGTGTGACAGGAAATCGGCTAGTTTTCAAATCGGTGAATTCTACGCCAAACTTTGATCCAAGTACATGGGGATGCAACCCAGGGCCTTCTCCTGCATGTACTGGCACGCGACCCCGTAGATCAGGTAGTGCGAAAGTGATTCTTCCATCTCCACCATAAGTCGTACCTAAAAGAGAATAGAGCGATTGGTGTTCAGTAATAGACAAGAGCGTGCCATCACATGTGGCCCAGCCTCGTGGGGCAAAAGTTCCGGCAAACATTGCAATTTGCCCTAAGGTTGGTTCACTCCAAGCTGAGACTTGCTCATTGAGACTTCGCAAGCCTTGGAGTTCGGCTTCTGTCTCTGCTACCTTTGCTGATAGCTCCATGATGGCTTGACTATCTGCCTCATCAATAGATGAGTAAGAGCTGAGAGAAAATAGCCCCAAAACCGTCGCTAACAACAGCAGTAACGGTAGTGGACTTCGAAAGAAGTTTTTGTTCTTCATGTTGTATGGATTAGTTATAAAAAGAAGTATTACCTCAAGCAAGGCTTGATTTAAGTCTTAATCATTGCTGGAAATACCAACAATGCTTTGGGATTTCAATTCGAATCGGATGTTTGAAGGGAGATATTAGCAGCCCATCTTATCGTCGTAATTGCAGAAAGGTCAAGAATTTAGTCAGCCAGGCTTGTGTAATCAATAACAGCTTAGAATTTGTCTCAGGTTTATACCGTAAATCTGCAAATAATACTCCTATCCCGCCAAAGACATTTTGAGCACATTACCACAACAAGAGTAGACATCTGCAAGGACAAAACAGATACAAACTACTATATATTAAGGTTTTAAAAAATAAAACCTACCACAAAAAACCTTCATCAGAGCAGGTAAATTTCATCAAGTGCGGAGCAGTTATTACAATTTAGGGGAGGTATATAGTTGATTAGGTAGTAAACCTAAGGGAGAATGAAGCAATAAATTACACAATTAGCTTAGGTCTTATGGCATTATTTCACATTGGAGTAAGGACGTCTAGACTTATCCGTCCTTACTCCAATCAAAAATTCTATAAAAATAGTAGCCTTACTATTTCACTACGAACTGCTGGACAGAAACACCAGCTCCAGGGGTGCTAGTTTGTAAAGTATAAATTCCAGGGCTTAATCCAGTAATATCCAACTGCAATCGCTGGCCTGCGAATGTGGTTGCTACATTTTGCTGTACCAAAACCTGACCAAGCGCACTATGAATTTCCAAAACTACGTTTTCCGCCTGCATCTGGAATTGGACTTGTAAGCCTTCAGCTTTCGCCACGGGGTTTGGATATAAAGACAACAAGTCTTCCTTTTCAGCAAAGGCGCCCTCGGTATCCGTCACGTCCAGGTTAAAATATGGCAAAGCATAATTGAAAGCATCTACCCCAATCACCTCACCAATCAAGCGCCCTGGGATATCATCCGCAGGTGGATGAATGCCACCCCAGATGCGAGATAGGCTGGTTTGATCAGAAGCATC
>JAHQWA010000625.1 GCA_019634045.1 Saprospiraceae bacterium | reverse complement strand
TACCTAGAAGGTACGGCGAGGCTTTTTAACATGAGCGAACTATCCACCCAGTGGCAGATGTCCAGTGGACATCTGAGTGAGCGAACCGCTTGCGGATGGGCTGGCCGTAAATATTTGCCGCTCGTAGCCGATTGATGGAATTTTAAACATACTCTTAATTTGATCAATCATTCAAAGATCTCTCTAGATGTTGAATATAAGATTATTCAAGTAAAAATCGGCTCAAGCAGCATCAAGAGGTGGAGAATACTAATTCAACGATCGAATCCCCAAGCAAGAAAATTATTGCCATTTTGGCCGGAATAGTTTTGAATCAGTGTTATCTTCAGTAGCAAACAATTGAATCGATGAAAAAACAACTTTTATTATTTGTACTCGCTTTGTTTTTGGCAGAGTTCCTTGCAGCTCAATCTGCCTCAGAACAAATCAAAAATTTAGAATGGAGAGCGATCGGGCCTGCTAACATGGGCGGTCGCGTAACCGATATTGACGGGATTCCCGGTGATCCTACTACCTTTTATGTGTCAGGGGCAGATGGAGGGGTGTTTAAGACGACCAACGGAGGAGTCACTTTTGATGCTCTTTTCACCAAACAAAGGGTGTATTCAGTAGGTGCGCTGACTGTTGCCCCTTCCGACCACAATGTCTTATGGTTAGGAAGTGGAGAGGGAGATCCTCGTAATAGTGTCGGTTATGGTAATGGTGTATATCGTTCGATCGATGCGGGGCAAACCTGGGAGCACCTTGGCTTGGATGACACGGAGCGGATTAAGCGCATCGTGGTGCATCCTGATGACCCAGATGTGGCCTGTGTATGTGCTATGGGACATGAATGGGGTGCTAATCAGGAACGCGGTGTTTTTAAAACAACGGATGGAGGGAAGAACTGGACTAAGGTTTTGTATTTGGATGAGGATACCGGTTGCTCAGATATCGCTATAGATCTATCCAACCCAAGGATAATGTATGCGGGTATGTGGACTTTCCGCAGACGCCCATGGCGCTTCGATGGAGGGGGCGGCCAAACGGCGGTATATCGCTCCAAAGATGGTGGAGATACCTGGGAAAAGATCATGAAGGGCTTGCCGGAAGGACCAATGGCTAGGATTGGCTTGGCCGTAGCGCAAAGCGAGCCTAATATCGTCTACCTGGTAACTGAATACGCTAATACTTCAGGGACTCTATTTCGCTCCGAAAATCGTGGCAATTCCTGGAAGCTGGTCAATAAAAATCCGAACATCAATTTTCGACCTTTTTACTACAGTGATATTCGAGTAGATCCTAACTATCCCAACATTCTCTATTCGCTTTCCGGTGGCCTATACAAATCTATCGATAGTGGAAAGAGTTTCCAGCGCATTGCCGATGATGTGCACGGCGATCACCAGTCCTTTTGGATCGACCCCATGAATTCCAAGCGGGTGTTGAGTGGGAGTGATGGAGGTTTTCAGATATCCTACGATCAAGGAACAACCTTTGATATCATTAACAATGTAGAGCTATCGCAGTTTTATCAATTGAATGTGGATATGCAAGATCCCTACCAGGTTTATGGTGGCTTGCAGGATAATGGCTGCTGGACAGGGCCCAGTAATTCTCTAAACTCCAAAGGAATATTAAAGCGGCATTGGAAAAGAATTAGCTACGGAGATGGTTATTATGCGGAGCCGATTCCAGGGAGTGAGCATGAGGTATATACGAATCTGCAAGGTGGCGTGCCTTTTCATGTAAATACCAATACGGGTGTGGTCCGGAGCATTCACCCTTTTCCCAAGATCATCGGATCGGCGGGTGATGCAATAGAAGACCACAAATACCGATTCAACTGGGATGCACCCATTCATATTTCCCCCCATGATCCCAATACGGTTTATTTCGGCGGAAATGTTCTATTTAAAAGTACCGATCGCGGGCATAGCTGGACAGACATCAGCGGAGATTTGACCACCAATGATAAAGAGAAACAGAGAACTTCCGGCGGGGAAATTTATCAAGATAATACAGCAGCTGAATTTCATTGTAGCATTTTGTCTATCGCCGAATCGCCTATTGAAGCGGGTGTGATTTGGGCGGGAACGGATGATGGTAATCTACAGGTGACACGCGATGGCGGGAAGTCTTGGACAGATGTAAAAGGCAATGTAGGTAAGATGCCCGCTTTTGCCTGGATTGGCAAAATACACGCCTCAGAACATGATGCAGGAACAGCATTTGTGGCGGTGGATCAACACCGGATGGATGATTTCACTCCGCACGCCTTTATGACAACCGACTATGGAAAGACCTGGAAGAAGATCATCAACGGTTTGCCCAAAGACGATTATGTCAAGGTAATCCGCCAAGACCCACACGATGCCAACACCTTGTACATCGGCATGGAACATGGCATTTATATTTCCTGGGACAAAGGATCGAATTGGACTCGCATCAATAATAACCTTCCTCCCGTATCGGTGAGAGATTTGCGCATTCACCCGAGAGAAAGGGATATCATTGTGGGGACCCACGGAAGAGGTGTTTGGATATTGGATGATGCTCGTCCTATTTCAGAAATGGACGAGGCGCGCCAGAAGGAAGTACATTTATATCCTGTTCGCAAAACTACTCGCTGGCATTACTATAGCCAAATTGAGAATATGGGCCAACGCACTTACAAAGCGGACAATCCCGACTATGGCGCTTATATCAACTTCTATTTAGCAAAAGACGCAGAGGAAGATGTACGTGTCGAAATAACCAACGAAGAAGGGGTTTTAGTCAGAAAGCTGAAAGATACGACCGCCATTACAGGCCTAAATCGCATGGTCTGGGACTTGCGTTCTGAAGGCCCTGCCGTAACCCTAAACAACCCTCCCCAAAGTGGCTGGCGTTCTGGGCCTTTTCGCCCCTTAGTCCCGCCGGGCACCTATCAAGCTACCTTATTCGCCAATGGGCAGGAGTTAACTACCACCATTGAAGTGCGAGCTGATCCCCGCCTAGATCTTGAAGAGAAAGACTATAAGGCCCAGGCGACAGAAACTAAGAGATTGGAAACGGTACTATCACAAACCAACCAATTGATCAATGATTCTGAGGATATTCTGGGACAACTTAAAGCCCTCAAGCAACGATTGAAATCTGACGAAGGGGCGGATAACAAAAGTACCTTGACCGCCTTAATGGAATCTTGGAAACAAATTGAAGCGCTACAAGACGAATGGAGAAGACCGCCGCCCAATATGGGCTATCGTCAAAAACCCAGATTGCGGGAGGAAATCCGATCCATATTGTTTGCCATTGACGGCGCACCTGCACAACCCACCCAGTCTCAGCGAGATCGAGTGGAGTCCTTAAAAGAGGAAACGGCAACAGCAATACAAGCCTTTGAAAAGGTAGTGAATGAAGAAATAGCGAAGCTGAATGCCTTGGTGAAAGATTTGCCGAGGGTGCATCTCGGCAGGAGAAGACCTTAATGCTTAGTCATCCGGAGTCTCTCTAAGGTAGGCCTTAGCTAGACTTCGGATGACTGATCTGGGGAAACTTTGAGTCTCTGTACTTAAGGTACTCTAATCAATTCCCCAAAGAAAAGCGCATTTAGAAACAGTTTATTCGTTCCGTACCAGGTGCCGCGGAAATTAGGATCTTCAGCAAATAATACGACCCTACCCTGCCCTGCTCGACTTACCACAATAGAGGCTGACTTTTTAAGGAATTTATTCAGATTGTCATCGGTAATGAAGCCATCAATATGTGGATCTTCGGTGTACATGGCCACATTGCTGAATTCATTCTTGCTGGGAGCAATCCAGACCTTATTATTTCGATAGATAGGCAATTGACGGTCCCTGTATCCATAACCCAGGGGATGAGTGATGTCGAGATCTATCTCGAAGATTACTCCGCCAACGCCATCTCGGCCTCTTATCTCAGAAGCTTGGACATAATCATATCTTTTCCTTTCGGTCGTATCTTTCTTTTCACGCTTCTCATCCTTCTCTTCTTTCACCAAAGACTCCTTCACCAATTTCTTTCCAATGGCCCAGGCCGTAGCCCTGCCGAAAGTAATCAGGGTATTACCTTCTGAAACCCAATCTTTGATTTTTTGAATAGCTGTACTATCAAGATTATTGTAGCTTCCCGAAACCAGCACCATCGTATTGTATTTACTGAGATCCGCTCTTCCAAACAGGCGGGTTTGCAGCTTCGTGATGGGCATTTTTACTCTCTGATCTAAAAGATGCCATACGAAGCCCACTTCGTAACTACTGGTTCCATCTCCAGTCAACATCACTGTCTTTGGCTTCTCCACAGCGCTTACGTACCGGCTTCCCAAGTCAATACCGGACCGACTGTAGCCCGTTGTGGCCGCATGCACGTCAACCTGAAATTCATTAGCGGCCTCCAGCAAAACTTCCCTTAGTTCATCACTATCAATTTTCTGTTTTTGTAGCGGAATGACGAGCGAACCATAGGCAAAACTTTGATCGCCGGTCGAGGTCGGAATGGTAAATGGCTTCTGGGAGGCCATCACGCGTACCCCCTTAGATTGCAGATGATAAAGAAGTGCCGGTGCATTATAATCCTCCCATCCAATTATATAAGCATAATTAGAAACGGGAATGGTCCGTTGGGTAGCGGCCAAGTCGTCCTTGCTCACTTCTTTTCCCAGTCCTATCATTTTACTAGCGGCCGCATATTTCATATTGTATGCATTGGCCAAAGACCAAGCGGAAGCATCATAAAAAACACTATCCTGGTATTCGCTGTAGGTTTCAAACATGGTTTGTACCATGCGATATTGAGCTTGAGCAGTAGGTACGATATAAGCTTTACCAGGCTGGTAAGACTGACCATTCAGCCTAGTCGTTTGATCTAGCTCATACACCTTGATCTGGTGAGACAGCAATAAATCCACAAAGGCCTGGAGTCGAGTCTGATCATATTCCTCTCCAAAGACATAAGCCTTCACCTTGCTTTTGTTGGCATTGGCGATGGCCGACTTAAAGAATTCCTGCTGATAGGCATACAGTAATTTCTTATGCTTCACGGATGCCTCCACAGTCGCTATGGAATTGACAAATTGATTCCTGATAGTAAATGGAAAAGTAATCTGTCCCATATCCGTATTCTGCACGTGTCCTCGGGAACTGGCCTGTTCGAATAGAATACCTAAGCCACCTTGCAGGTCGGGATAGGAGGAGCCATATCCGGGATATGTTCCATCGAAAACTTCTTTGGTAAAATATAGTGAGCCCAGTTTATCCATCTCTCTTTGAAAGTATAGCGCGAAAGTATCATTGAGCGTCGTATAATTCTCGATGGGCATGATGGGGTCTTTGGACCCAATGGCTTTCATTGGTTCAAAGAAGTAAGAACTATTGGATCCCATTTCGTGAAAATCGGTAACCACATTAGGATACCATTTGTGATACCAATCCAACTTCCCTTGACTTTCCGGATGCACTAGCAATAACCAATCTCTGTTTAGGTCAAACCAATAATGATTCGTTCTACCCCTAGGCCACATTTCATTGTGCTCGGAATCCATGGGATCGGCATTTAAAACCGAGCTTCTATGTGAATTTGCCCATTGGGAATGTCGATCACGTCCATCCGGATTGATGACCGGATCCAAGAAAACGATGGCTTGCCGTCGATATCGCTCAATATCTGGGTGATTAGAAGCGGTCAACACATAGGCCGCTAGCATGGAGGCCTCCCCACCAGAAGGTTCATTGCCATGGACATTGTAAGCCAGATTGACAAAAACGGGTAAATCCACCAAATCGCCATCTTGAATGGAAGCGTCTGGGTTGATCAACTGGAGGTGCTCTTGCCGGTGGGCTTCTATATTTTGCAGATGACTGGGATCGCTAATCTGAAGAATTACCAATCTTCTTAGTTCGTGCGTTTTGCCATAGTCGATGAGGCTCGCTCGGTCCGAGGCAGCAGCCAGGGCTTCCAGGTAGGCCACGATGCGATCGTGCCGGGTGTGATAATCCCCTATTTCGTAACCGAGAAATGCTTCTGGGCTAGGAATTGAAGGATCAAAAGGGCCAAAGTCTTTGTAAAAGTAATCCTGACTTATTAAGGATAGGGAGAAAAGCAGACAGACTAAAAGAGGCAATATTCGTTTCATTTCAAAGGAAGCTTTGTTTGTAATAGAGAAGTTGTCACCAGCAGCTAAAAGCTATAGACAAGTTCGGAATCAAAAATAGTATTTCTAGGGAATACCATTGAAATAAAAAGTG
>JAHQWA010000048.1 GCA_019634045.1 Saprospiraceae bacterium | reverse complement strand
TCCAATCTGCCTGGCGATGAACCCGGTGCATTACCGCTCTTTTTCCTGAAAACTTCCAATGCTTATTGCCACGAAGGCGTCCGACTTTCCTGTGCCCTTGGGGTACAGCCTATACATCAATCCGCCAAGCGCTCCAAACGGCGAGCAGGCGACCAGCCCTGTGTCAACCTAGAAACGACCAAGATCGTAAGCAAGCCACAGCCCATAGCAAGGGTGCGAAAGGGGAAAAGTACTACGCCATCCTCCACCATCGGGTAGGGGAGTAGAATAGGTAAGCCGAGCGTTGGGTCCCCTCCTCCGAATCGCAGGATAAAAGCCACTGCAAAACCACAAAATGCGCCAATGCTATTGGCTTTCGGATCAAAGAGGGCACAGACCAGCGGAGGGAACAGCAAGCAGTAGACAAAATCGCTACAGAGAAACCATAGCTCATAGATACTTTGAATATTTAATGCCAATAAAGTAGCGGCAATGCCAATGATCCAGATACTTCGTTGGATGAATTGCTGCAACTTATTGGGTTCGAGATTTGGCCGAAAGAGTGGGCGAACTACATTCCAAACACTCATAGAAGCGGCAGATAATACCGAAGAATCTACGGAAGACATTACGGCTGCTGCTACTGCGCCCAAGGCAATAGTACCTACCCAAGTAGGGGTGAGATAACGAGCGACCCAAGGCAAAGTTGCCGCCGCATCTGGCGGTGGTGTGATCCCCAAAGCCCCCCAATCCGCCACCGTACTAGCGATGCCGATCAGCACAGGAGGAATGGCTGCAATCAGGCAAACAACGCCAGCGAGCAAGGAAAGTCGTACGGCGGTATTTTCGTCCTTGGCAGAGAGTACCCGTTGAAAGTAAACTTGCCAGGGGATACCTCCAAACATCAATAGGAGGGCATAATCCCACCAATTCCAATAGTAACTACCCAAACCTTCCCGGCTAGGCAGAAAGCTTGCCGTAGCCCCTTTTATCTCCTGATAACTGGCCCAGGCTATGTCCCATCCTCCGACCTTATCCAAGGCAAATGGAACAACCAGCAGTAAACCAAAGATCAAGATGATCATCTGAACCAGGTCGGTCAGTGCTACGGCCCACAAACCGCCTAATGCGGTATAGGCAATAGCGATAAGGGCTGAGAGGACGATCGCTGGTTCTATATCTAATCCCAAGACCGTCCCGAATGTACTACCCAAGGCCGTCAAGATAGCGGCTGTCCAAAAGATTTCACCAGATAAAGCTGGAACAAACAAGACCGCAGTCATCCGTTTCCCAAATCTTTGGTCGAGTGGATCCAGCATCGTTCTAAACCGATAATGGCGCATTTTTCTAGCGAAGAACAATCCCCCAATGATTAAGCTCATGGCGTAGCCCCAGGGAGCTTGGACCCATACCAGGCCGGCATCCGCTGTGTATTCCGCGGTGCCATTGACATAGCCACCGCCTACCCAGGTGGCGCTCATCGTGAATACGGCAATGAAGAGTGGAATGCGTCGACCAGCCAACATAATGCCTGTGGTATTGGTCGCTCGCTTTAGAGTAGCGGCATAGGCTCCCAGGCCAAAGATCAAGGTATAGAAAAGGATCATCGATAAAAAGGCGGGCCAGTTGACATCTACTTCAGTAAATAATCGTAGATATCCGCCGATCAATCCGAGGAAGACCAAGAGGCCAATCGTTGGTAGAACTACCCGTTTTGTCTTGTCCTGCATTTATGCGGTCACTTGTAGCAGAACAAGGTAAGTAAAATTTTTACCTTTGCGGGGCAATGCGACAGTTTTCAATACCACAACAAATTCTAGCCTGGAGTGTCCATCTTTTTACGGCTAGTGGCCTGCTAGCAGGCTTTATGTCTATCCTAGCCATCAACAATGAAGACTGGCGTTCAGCCATGCTTTGGCTTTTTCTCGCCCTTTTTATCGATGGGATCGATGGGACTTTTGCCCGCTTGTTTAGGGTGAAAGAAGTACTGCCTGGAATGGACGGGAAAACGATAGACTATGTGGTCGACTTCATTACCTATGCTCTTATACCCGCTTACTTTTTCTTTATGGCGGATTTGGTGCCAGGTGTGTGGGGACTTTTTATGTCTTTCCTAATGCTCCTGGTGGCTGCTATCTATTATGGAAAGGATGGCATGGTGTCTAGCGATATGCATTTCATTGGTTTTCCGGTACTATGGAATCTAATCGTGTTTATACTCGTCTTTGTGCTGACGCTTTCTCCGATCGGCAATATGATCGTTATCATTCTATTTTCGATTCTACATTTTGTACCTATCAAATTTGCCTATCCTAGCCGGGCGATTCGCTTCAAAAATCTCACCTTGGCGGTAAGTTTCTTTTCGGTACTATTTGGCTTTTGGGCTACTTGGATCTATCCGCAGCGGGAAGGTTGGTTGAGTGGGGTGATTTTGGCGGGTTTGGCTTATTATATGGGCTTGGCACTATATGAGACCTATGGGGTAGATCGCGCTTAAAAATCTAATTCTCTTTCTAACTTGATTTGGGTCCCATCCTTAAACAGAACGGTAGCACGAATCGTAAATATTCCCCATACATCTAGTTTGAGCGCGAAGTTGGTTTCTGCTGAACTGACTGTTATTTCGCGGCGCTTAAAGGACTTATGTAAGAAATAAGTAACGGAGGTGATACTTTGTATGTCTTCTGTCTCAGCTTGAACCTTAATTTCTATTTTGTGACTTAGTTCTCGCTCCTTGGGAGTGTTAGAAATAGAAGGAAGCGGCGTAGCTTGATGCGTTAACCTTATACTCTCCAATCTTTTAAGCAGCAACCTAGCTTTTTCACTATTTAAGCCATCTGGGTATTGGGACAGATACGAGTTGTAGGACTTTACTGTGTTTTCATACCGTGCTTGATCCCAAGCACTTGCGTCATCTGCGACCGATTCATCCTCTAGATCGAGCGATGCTACATTTCGCTCAATCTTGTTAAGTATGGGCAACGATTGCAATCTGTTAACCGCCTTCAAAACATCTTCCATATGGTACCCTTCTGGGGATCTTCCTAAGGAAGAACTCAGTTGATCCAAAATTTCGTCACGAAGCTTGACGGTCAGATCAAATTCTTTTCTGGTCTCCAATTCAGAAATTAATGACAATAGATCCCGGAGTGCCTGAGCCTCCCGAATCTGTATATCTTCAACAGTCAGTATACCCAGATTCTTAGAACGTTCGGTTTCCTTGATTTTACTTTGGATGATCGCGACCCTTGATCTATCTTCTTCAGTAAGAGAGGGTTCATTTTGAAGCAATTCAATGACCTGCAAGGTTTTTCCGACACTCAGGCTATCCTTCAATGAGTTTATGTCGAAGCCCCTTCCTTGAAGGAGTTTTCCATCGGCAAGTGTTTGGAGCCAGTTATCGATATCGTCAAGGCTAACCTTGTTCAGCGTGGTCAAAATGGCAGCATTGTCATACTCCTCTACCAGCTTTTCCAGCCAATCTAATTGTCTTTGTAGAGGATCACCGCGTAGCAGCCTACCTATGGCACTCCTTGAATTTGCCTCCGGTACCTCCAAAATGATAGCAGCTATGAGTTGCTTCACTTGAATCTCTTCTATCCGCTTACTTCCTTCACTGGCTAACCAAGCCGCCAAGTCCTCTTTATTTTCGAACCAATCGGCATCAAAATGAATGGAAACAAGTAGGCGCTCTGGATCTTTAGTAGTCCTGAAGTTCCGTCGTTCTTCCCATACTTTTTCGAATTGACTGCTTAATCGGTGCAATGGCGTACTTGACTTGACAAATATGGGATCCCAAATGATGGTATCCTCATTTTCATTTGGCTTCATATGCCAAGCTAAGCGCTTGAGGAAATGTTGTGGCTCGGATTTCGGAGGAGCGGGTAGGAAAAAGACTTCCAAGCTTGCTTTACTGTCGCTTATTTTGGAAACGAATTCCTCAAATTGTTTCCTTCGGTCTAATAATAGCGTGAGATCAGTAGGAAGTTGGTAGGAATCATACTTGCTTTCTGCTTCAGGTGTAGGCGCTGGCTTTGAGTTGATATCCGACGGTAACTCTCGGACGAAGTCCAAAAAGCTATTGGCTATTTCATTCCAGACTTTACGATAGTCCTCTTCTGAAAAATTGCCGCTTCGGCGGTCGGATTGGAGTTGTAGGAATTTACTTCTTAAGATGATGGCTTCCTGCTGGAATTCCTTTTGTTCATCTAGTAGTGCTAGCAAATTGGCCGTGCTTTGGTCTAGATCTCCCTGGAGGAAAGGGGAGAGCAACAGCGTTTGTTGTTCTCTTGTCCAATCTACCTGGGTTGTTGGGGGGGGCAGTAATGCTGGCTGGTCCAGAAAGTTGAGGATAGATTCTGCCGTTCGATTGTGGTAGAATTGAGCTTGTTCAGACGAAATCAAACTCATATTGAGATCCTCGTCGATGTGACTAAGGTTGGCTTGCAGCAGTAATAACTCTTGCGTCAGGGGATGTGTAGGGAAATGGCCTCTCAATTCTTCCAAGGCTTCTACAAAATTTCCAAGCGCCACCTGTTCTTGAATTTCTAGTTTTAGTTTTTGCAGTCTTTCAATAGATAGTTCTTCCTGAGGCTCTTCTGCGGAGGAATCATTAGGACTGGCCCACGTTTCAGGCTCAATGGAAGATACCCAATTGTTCAATTGCACTAAGTGGCGACTGTATGCTACCATATACTCCTCAAACGTGATTCGGAGCCCTGTAAAATTCATGCTGTTTTTGGCAGCCGCTTCCTGAATTTGCGTTCGTATTTCTTCTCTTGACCGGTCTTCGTTCGGGAAATTGGGCAGAGACTGCAAGGCGGGCGTAATCCCTTGAGTCAACAAAACTTGATACCACGCCTTGCTGGCTGATAAGGCTACTTCCTCCTCCGCTTCCGCTTGATTAGCTAAAAAACTTGGTAGTTCCTTTGAAGATATAATCTCCAATAGGGCTTGTTCAATCCGTTTCTCTTGAATCGATATTGGTGCTTCATCAGCCAAGCGTTTTATCTTCACACGCTGCACTTCAGTAAACCGACTACCTGTAGAAACGAGTCGTTGGAAAAGATCTGTTTCTTCTGGAATTAACGGGAAAAGGGTGTCCAGTAACTCCTTGATCTTGCCTTGACTTAGAAGTTGTTTCAGCTTATCCGGAGAAATATTCCGAGAAGTTTCATAGCCGCTATCAATTCTAATGGTAGAAATACTCCATAAATTGTCATGCAAAGATAGAGTAGCATCTGCTGCAAATTGATTCGGGCCTTCTTCCTGATTGGGGATACTTAGGCCACTTTGTAACCAGTATGCAGGAGTGAAACCTTGGTCACTGACAATAATTTTGACAGTATGTTGAAAGTGAGGCTTTCCTGCACCCTCTTGGGCAATCGGCAAAACGGCTCGCCAGCGTCGACTTCGGATCGTTTCTCCCGGCTTGACGGGTTTGATCACGTCATTGTATACAAGAGTACTTATACCCAGGTCATTTCTTACTAGTAAAACAGCAATGAAACGAAGTCCTTTTGTTTGATTCTTTACCTGAATTTCAAAGCGTTTGAGCTGATCAAAATTGACTTGATAATAATGATCTCTCGTACTGGATGACTTGGCTGGGTTAATTAATTCGACTTGTCCATCTTCATCTATCTGCCGCAATTCAATATTTAGGTCCTCTACGAAAGGATCTTGGGTAATATCGGTGGTGACAAGACTCCTTAATGCTTTTGCCTGGCCCATTTTCCGAATTAACTCGGCAAAACCATCAAACGGAGACTTAAGTTGCAATTCAGTTGTCTGATAAATGTATCCATCGCTTATCTGACTGGGGCGAATGCTAAGAGCTTTATCATCAGCGTGTAATATAAAATCTACCTCATTTTCCTCTCCAAACTCAACACCAGGGAAAGCCCCACCGAGCTCCATCATATGAGTTCGATTGATTTCCTCCTCATACCCCTTAATCGCAAGCTTCAGTGGCTCTGTTTGTAAAAACTCATCAACAAATCCCAGGTAGCTTTCTGATCGATTTGGAAGTTGATCTCCGAAAGCCAAGGTGGAGAAATCATCGTATACATAACTGATTCTAGCCAGGGCATTTCCCTGGTATTCACTAGTGCATATATGAACAATCTGCTGCTTGTTAAGCCCTAATGTACTCCCCATATCAATCGTCCACTTTTGCAAACGCCGATTCCACTCCACGCGACCGTACATCGGCTGGAAATCGATAGAAGGCTGACCCAGGAAGTTGGGACTGCTTAGCGATTGGCTAGGCCCTTCTACACGTATATCTGGCGTTTGTGGGACTTGATGACTGAGCACATCAGTTAGCCGCTCCTGGAGAACAGGGTAGGGTAGGAAGTGGCGACTTCTGGATAATACCTCGATGAGATTACGGGTGAAGAAAGAGCCTGATTCATCTTCTAGTGCTGTTTCATTATCATAGTCACAGCCTACCATCAGCACAAAGGAAGCCTCCTGCATAAAGGCACCCCACGCTTCCATGCTCAGAATTTGATTTCCGAACTGATAGTTACTCCAATCCCGCGCAGTGCCTACAGCATCTATTCCTTTAGGTAGTAGACCTGCGGCATTATTTTCTTTACTGATGTTCGCATTGACACCCATGTCCAAAATAATGATGGGTTGCAAAGCTTTTTCCTTATCCTGACAAAGCAAGTACACAATTTCATCAATTGGTATACGCTGTTGATCAAAGGTGAGAATGGCAGGTATGGTGTCATTGAGTCTTGGACTTTCTTCCTTCTGCCCCAAACCAGAGAAGTAGAAGACTACGGCATCTCCCGGTTCTGCTTTTTCTACAATAGTCCTCAATGTCTCGATGATATTAGCCTTGGTTACCGCTCCGCTAAGCATTTCTGACTGTGCAGGAAGAGGCTGTTGATCCAGATAGGCCTTGAATTGGAGAATGTCATTCTCTGGTGCCCGTAAAGAAGGTAGTGGATCGCGGTAGTTATTGATACCTACCAGGAGGGCGTGGGCTTGTGCTGGATGAGCGGGTGCAGGCTTACCTACACCAAACACTTCTAGGAGTTCCTGGAAACTGCCCCAAACAGCAGCAGAGGGTTCTTCATTTTCTGCTACTACTTGCTGAGTTCTCCCTAAGGTGTTGAAGTGGAGGGCAGAGCCAGCATCCACCTGGTGGCTTAGCCGATAAAAATTGTTGCCTTCTTGGAATGGGTTTAGGGCTTGCTCATTAAATAGTACAGGAGTATAGTTTTCACTAGAAAAAAGTTGGCAGATGTTGGTCCACTTAACATCAATCAATATCTCCAAGCGATCAAACCATTGTATGAGGTGACCATAATTACTGCTTAGCGTGCCTTGGATTTGTCTACTTCGTTCATCACCAGCTGTTCCTAGCGCTACCTCCTCCCTGACGGGGTGGGGCAAATCCTTGCTAATTAATTGTTGCCAGGCTTCTGGCACTAATCCCAATTCCTCTAGTATCCCTGATAATAGCTCTGAACGTTGAAGTATGTCTAAGAACTGTGCAGTAGCAGCTGAGTTACTGAACCAATCCTGCACAGCAAGGTTTTCGATAAAATCCAGATCAGTCAGTTGTTGCTGGAGGTCACCTTTGTCTCGTTTTATCAATTGTCGAAGTAAGGCCAACAGAAAGGTGTTCAGCGTATGAACTATCATTAGCCAGGCCTCGTAGGACGCTCTTAATAATTCAGAATTTGCTTTTGGAGCCAACAGATAGGTCAAGGCCTGTCCAATCGGAGCTGGATAATGAGCCTGAACAAAGGCTAAGCGCTCATCTACTTCCTGCTGGCCGCTGCTCAGTTGTGCCGCTTCCTTTGGATGATACCTTCCTAGTCCATCTACCAGTCTTTCTAGCAATTGCCCTTGGAATCGTTGGATAGCTAATTCCGTGTCTGGTTTTCCCAGAAAACAGGCTATGTAGTCAATGGTAGGGGCTAGGTGTTCCGTCAAGTCGACAATGAACTCCTGCTCTTCCTTTTTAGCATATACTTTGGCAATAGAATCGGAAGGCCAGACTGCTCCGAGTCGGCTAACTGGGTGTGCGCTCCAATCACAAATATCGGCATAAATGAGTGCGTATGGAACTTGTGATTCCATCAGTCGAAGCTCAAGTAAAGCAACGATTTCTTTCGTCTTGGGTTCCTTGATCCAGTCCTCGTCGATCTGGAGAATGATAAAATCTGCTTCAACTACTTGAACGCTCCAATCCAGTTCTACGCTTACTCGTGCCTTTTGCATCTCTAATTCTACTTCTCGCTGCAAGTCATGCGTGAAAATCTGGTTTGGGATATTTTTATTAAAAAGCAAATCTTCAACGTAGGTTCGAAGAGCGAAACTTGAATTGGATTGACTGATAAAGACTTTAAAGCTCTTATTGCTCGTCGAAGCCCAGATAGAGAGCGCCCTTTCTACGGATAGGTGATCACCAATGGAATAGTCCATCCGAAATTTCTCCAATACGGCGGGGACATCTATAGCAGTTAGGGGTCGTGCTAATCCTGTGTCAACCATAAGCTCCCGTAGTCTTAAGTTTGCTGGGACCGCTAAATTGAGGAAGGTTGATTCCTGTTCGTCTCTAGGACCAAACCAGGTTGCAGTTTGTTCCGTGCCATTGGAAAGCGAAGGCATGAGAGACCTCAGGTGCTTCATTAAACCCAGATGAGTGAAATAAGCCCCATTTACATCTACTAATGCCTGCCGAAAAGCACGGGTTAAAAGCCCACCTTCCGGTGACGCCTGTGCCCCTTGGTCAATATCTGTTGCGTTATAAATGTATCGACCAGGTTTATTGGTATTGATCCAGTTTTTTCCTCCTGAACTAGTATCTAATACCAAGGTGAAGCCAGCTCCTTCGGGGAGAAAAGCTACCACCTGTTCTCTAAATTCGCTTTCAAGCAGTGTCCCAAGGTTCGAATCGGGTTGATAATCATGCAAAAGGATGGTGGTCTCTTCTCTTCCGTGCGCTTTATTTTCTCCCAAGCCAGAGAAAAAGAAAAAGAGCTGACTACCAGCTGTTGCTTTTCTACACTCTAGCTTAAGTGCTTCCAATACCGCAGCCTTAGTCGCGGCCCCATTCCATAGGGTGTTAATTTGCACCTTTTCCTCCACTCGTTCAGAGAAAAAGTCTTGCCAGAAGCTTAAATCTTTCTCTACCCCTGAGGGGTAAGGGTTGCTCTCTACTTTTTCATATTCTGTAATGCCGATCAATAAAGCAAATATGCGAACAGGTTCTATAGTGGATGCGCTTGCTTCTTCCACAGCAATAGCCTGATAGATCTCTTTGGGAATGGGAAGTTGCACCCGTTTGCCTGTCGTGGTAATGTCTTCTGATGCTATGGTCTGGCGCTCTATGTTCTTAAAAGCTTTAATCGCTTCTTCCTTTTGGCCGCGAATTAAGGACTGCATACCCTGGCCATAGTTGACTAAGGTTCGGAACTGCTCCTGTTGTTCCTGCTGGCCCAGTTGTGTGAATTGCTCATCCATCTCGGAGAGCATTAAGCTGATTCGCAGCACCTTTTGCTTGGCATTGGATTCTACCGCCTGCGAAAGGGCTTTCTTCAATTCTAAAGCCGCTGCATTCGGATTGAAGTAGGCTAAGGCGTTCCATTCTTGGGCTTCTCGGATGGCCGTTGTTACAGACTCACCTTCCATCTGATAAGACCTTACATATCGTAGTGTGAAATCTGCCAAGCGCTTGACAAAGTCATCTCCACCTTTTAATGATAAGGACCAATCTTCTAGTAAGGCTAGTAAAGCGGTCCGGATCTGGGGTCTGATCCTGAAGACCTCGACGGCAATCTCTTCTGCTAGAGTCGAAAGTAGCAGATCAGATACTGCCATACGATCAATGTCAAGACTTTGGCCATTCTGGTAGGAGATATGTCGGAAATTTAGCCATAGTTTGTACAGCAGATCCGGAGTGAGGAAGACCGGGAAAGCCGCCAATCCGGCCATCCAAAGGTGTCCTTTCTCATAGCCATTGCTCCTGGCTTTTTCCTGAAAATTCAAGAGTCGCTGGTAATCCAGACTATCTTTAGGTAGGTAATTTTCTATGTTGGGGAATTCCTTCACGCAGACTTTCCTCTTAGGTGACGAATAGCGGCCCGGAATCCTTGGGCAGATGTTTCGAACATCGGGGTGATTTCAGCAATTTCAGCGGCGGTGGTATTAGCCCATCGACTTCTTGGGACTGGATTGAGCCAAGCGATTTGTCTGACCATGGGCCGCAAGTCATCAAGGAAATCCCAAGTGTCGTCAATTCTGGTTAATTCTACCTGTCCCCGAGCTGCGCCTGCATCACTAAAGATCAATACACGTGTATGTTTAGTGGATAATCGCTGGAATAGTTTTTCCTTGCGAATGGCTTTCGTACGAGCAGTATTGATAAAAAGATGTGTTTTGGGCACATCATGAAAGAAGTAAGTCTTGGTGTTTCCCCGCTCTTGATCGTAAGTAGCCGTACGAATGAGTTGCTCAGCCAAGGAATGAAAAGCGATCATTGATCCCTTATAGTCAATCAACAGCAAGAGCTTGACTTGGTCCTCAAAATGCCTTTGGTAATGGACTTTTCCTAAAAAACCTTCTTTAGCAAAATCTCGAATGGTTTGCTGCAGGTCAATCCTTGAGGTAAAGTGTGCGGGTATCTGTTGACGCAAAAAACGCCAGCTTTGTCGCATATCACGGAAATTGATCGGATGGTATGCGTCAGATAGGATATAGGGGTGGGAGAGGATGGACTGAGAGGTATGCTTTTCTTCTCGAAGTGCAACGCCTTCTTCTGACTCTTCTAGACTGAGCAGTACTTCGGAGTCTTCTTTCTGTGCTTTTACTTCTTGTTTTACGGGATCATCTTGTCTAGCTTGTTCTTTTTCATCGGGTAGATCAGGAATATCATCTGCTTCATAAGGGGAAGATTCAGGTACTGAATCAGGCGCTTTGCTAGCTTCATTCTCTTCCTTTGTTTGATTTGCTTCTTCTTGAGCTTGAGCAGCCAAAAGTTTGAGCACCTGCTCTAACTGCGCCTCTTGTTGACTCTGGAACAGCACTCTAAACGCCTCCAAATGCACTGGTTTCTTAATCCATAAAACTTCACAAGCGAAGCGGAGGTCTTCCACATTCTGAATCACCTCACCCCTCCTAATTAATTGAAGCAAAGCATCGTACTCCTCCACTCCAAGTGGTAGCTTGAGCTTAGTACGAGTCGTTTCGAACAACTGATATAGGAAAGGTTTTGCCATCTACTGAATTGCCCTTATGACTTGGAAATATTGCTGTGAATCTTTAGGTCATTAAGTGTCTTGAGAAGTGCTTGAAAGTGAGCCAATTCCTCTCCCTCTATGCTTTGTTCCTCTCCTTTTTCGTGGAAATGGTGAATGATCTTCACCCAATCGATCAATTCACTGGTAGACACCTCTTTTTCTGTATTCGGATCCTCTTTCATGGATTCCCGAAGGGCGTAGAAGCGATCCAAAGCTTGCTGCATTAGATCCGCATCTAGTTTTGGGAAGTTGGCTGCCACGATTTTTTTCATGATCTCCACCCCGGGAAAGTCGATATAGAAAAATAGACAACGTCTTAGGAAAGCTGCCGGCAATTCCTTTTCCTCATTACTGGTGATGAAAATGATTGGCTTCTCCGCCGCCTGATTTTCCTTGTCTGGATGCCCGTCCTCCAATTCTTCTACGGTGAACCTCAATTGATCCAATTCCAACAAAAGATCATTGGGGAAATCGATATCCGCTTTATCTATTTCGTCGATCAATAGAATGGAAGGCTGGTCTTTACTGCTTACTCGAAAGGCTTTGCCCAACTCCCCCCATTTCAGGTATTTCTTTAGATCTGGCTTTTCCTCCTTTTTCCCTTCCTTTTTGCTCAGGTGGACATCACGAAGTCGAGCCAGATGATCGAAAGTGTATAAGCCATCTTTAGCCTTCGAGGTCGACTTGATATTCCATTCGAAATAATATTGACTATAAGCCGGCCCGTAGATCTCATAAGCTACGGCCTCTGCCAACTTGGTCTTACCACATCCCGGCTTTCCCATCAATAGCAGCGGACGGCGTAGAAGAATGGCCAACTCAACCGACTTCACTAGCTCTTTGCTGGGGAAATAAGGAGGTAAAGACTTTAGAAGCTTACCTTCTTCATCCTGCTCCGGACTGAAAGTAGAGAGAGCCTCTCCTTTATATTCGAGCTTTATCTTTTTATCACTCATAACTTAAGACTTTCAATAATCTCTGATTTATAGGCCTCCAACTCAAGGAGGGCGGCCATGTTTTCGATGGCTTGCTTTACAAATACACCATTGCTTTGGGTATCGGGGATAATACTGGGAGAACAGCCGCATAACTTATCATACAACGGGCGATACTTCAGGCCTTCAGCATCAAAGAGCGATTCCACCCAGATCGCCAATTCTTCTTCTGTCAATGGGCTGATGATCGGCAGGAGCTGTAGTACTTTGCTATGGATGTTTGAGGCCTCTGGCCGCTTAAAATCATCCAGGGAATAGCTGAAGGTTAAACTTCGATCTAAAATGAAGATAAACAAGCTGTGTGGCGGTTTTTGCGGATTCGACTTTTCTAGG
>JAHQWA010000624.1 GCA_019634045.1 Saprospiraceae bacterium | reverse complement strand
TGAAGAGGCATTTCTATTGATTGCGAAGGACTTTTTGGACTGTATTCAAAGCGGTCGCCAACCGGAGTTGACCTTAGCAGACGCTCGGCAAGCTACGATCGTAGCGGAGGCCCTTACTCAATCCTTTGCGCAAGGTGTATTGGTGAAGGTGGATGAGGAAGTTTAGTCTGCGCTTTGTTGTCGCAGGTCAGGGAGCAATAAAAAGATGAAATACCTCACTTTCTCAAACCTGAATGGATCTATTCCTCCGGCAAATCGTTGGGTTTAAGATCAAAAAAAGAATCCCTCCCTAAATGCTGGCTATATTCCCTTGCCAGATCTTCAATCGGACCGATGACGCCAGTCGGGTGGAAGTCATTGCCGTAGAATCCCAGAAAAACGACTCTTTCGGTTTGGAACAGGCGCTTTTCCCTGTCCACAATCTTAAATCGGAGGCAAGTAAAAAAACGCATCCAACCTTCAATCCCTCTACCATAGTGGCTGATAGCTTCCTCTCGACTCAAGCTCTCCTCTTGCCCACCTGCCGAACTGAACTGGGAATGGTAAACGTATAGATAAGCTTCTTCAGAATGGATGAAGAAGTCCTTGATCGCAGAGAATTGCTTGATGGCGTCATGGACAATTTCCTTTTCCTGCCAAGTGGTATTAACTGGTTTGACTTTCCGGATAACTACTTTGGCGTCCACGGGCAGTTCTGTGATTTCAAAGCCAATTGGGATATCCTCTATGAGATTTGGATATTCGTCTGAAATCGTTACATAGTAGCGATATTTACCAGATTTAGTCTGAACAGCTCTGAAGTAATGTGTTTTGCCGTGACGATTGGTATAGGAGTATGGCATGATAGGCCTCTAAGTATGTTTGTAATTGGATTTTACGCTATAACTGGTGCCAAGGAGTGGATCTCTTTCTAGGATGCTTTCGATGCCATGCCCCAAAACGCTGTAATTCTTGAATGATGGCCTCCTTGGGAAAGAAAGATGGATCAAAATTCGGAGGGAAACTCTGCATGTACTCATCGTGCTCCGGGTGAGATGGATCTTTTGATATTTTCAGCAACTCAGTATAACCCCAAACTCCACCGGAGTCTTCCATAGGACAGGCATTCCTGCCGTCGAGACAGACGGGGTTCAGCAAGGGTTCGCTGGATATATCTTCGAGCTGGATCAGGTGCAACCAGCTATCCCCAAAATCATACAAGTAAGCAAAGGAGTCTTTTTCCTGTAGGTCAATGTCTCGTAAGTAGATTTTGGTCTCATCTTCCAGGTTTGGGAATTGCCCAATAAAACTATCGTCCACCATTCCGATCTGTCGGTCCTTTAGTTGGAATTCGTGCAGATGCGAATTCTGCCAGCCCATTACTATTTGGATGACCTGATGAAAGCGATCAAAGCGATAATCATCGGTTACCTGAAATGCTCGCCAGATGGACGGTTTGCTTTCAACAAGGGTGATTTTAAAGTGCAGCTTCTTACTCATCATTGAGCGGGTTTTCAAAGGACCGATTCTTTATTTTGCTTTGCAAAATACTTAAAAGCGTACTAATGAGCAGCAAGCAGGGCACAATAGCGACAATCTTTTTTGACCGTTCTTTTAACTTTCCCTTGCTTGCTGGGTCATATTAGTAATGAACAAGGATAGTGAGGGCAATTCAGATAGATCCAGGATCATTAAACTACTAGGAAATACAGCCACTAAGGAACGAGGCTTTGCTTTATTGGTATCTGCGTATCAAGGGCAATTATACTGGCATATCCGGAAAATGGTGGTTTCACATGACGACGCCAAAGATATCCTTCAGGAAACTTTTTTACGGACTTGGCGAAATATCGACCAGGTACGAGATCCTTCCAAATTGCTTTCGTGGCTCTACCGAATCGCCGGCAATGAAGCTTGCCGTTTCCTGGAAAAGAAAAACAAGCAAAATAAGCGTTTTGTTACTCTAGAAGAGATGCTTGTAAGCCAGCTTAAGACTGAACCTTGGATCGATCAAGACGAAGTATTATTGAAGTTTCAGCAGTCTATTTTGACCTTACCGCTAAAACAACGGATGGCCTTCAACCTTCGCTATTTTGAGGAAATGCCCTATGAACAAATTGCGGATATTATGGAGACTTCTCCGGCTGCTGTCAAGGTATCCTATCATTATGCCAAAAAGAAAGTCGAAGCGATTTTAAAAATATAACCAGCTCATGAAAAAGGAGATTCCTGATCAAAAAATTGAACATCCTTTCCAGGTACCCGATCACTTTTTTGAGACTTTTCAAAGCGAAATCCTAGATCAAGTAGCCAAGGAGAAGCACTCCTGGCCGCCAAGGATAAAACGACTAGTCCTAAAATCAGCTAGATATGCCGCCACCTTATTATTGTTTGCCCTCGCTGGAAAAGGAGTGTGGTCCTTCCTTGAAAAACCTGCTGCTAGTTCTGCTGAACAAGAAACTATTGATCAGGAATTGGAGACGATCTATTCTCAAATATCGGAGCAAGATCTGATGGATTTCATATCCGAAGAGATGGAGGAAGATTTTATCGAACAGCTTGATTTTTGATCGCGTCCGCACCATTACTTAACAAAACACTTGAATGATGAGAAATAAGACCACTGCAACTATACTATGCCTTTTTCTATTCCTCACCTTGGGTTTCTCGCAAAAAAGCAATCGGCATGACGAGATCAACAAAAAACGCGTGGAATACCTAATCTCCAAATTAGACCTCACCGTTGTGGAATCACAGGCTTTCTGGCCCTTGTACAATGAGTATCAGAAGAAAAAATCAGCGCTATCTAGAGAAATCAAAGAAAGGTTTGGAGATTACAAAAAGACGGTTCCTAATACCGAAGAGGGCTACCGAAAGGCGGTGTCTGGTATGATGGAGAATAAAACCAAGCAGAACGAACTTATTACGCAGTATAACGCGAAATACCTAGCCGTTTTGAGCGCAGAAAAGGTCTTCTACCTCTATCAATACGAAGACAAGTTTAACAAGTCTTTGCTGCGGCAGCTCAAAGAAGGTGGTAAGCGGAATCAGAAGAATCGGGGCAATCCTTGAAGGAGCAGCCCTTTCACTTAGCTAGCGGCCTATCTTGGGGCCGAGTGAAGTAGGCATAGTGCATTGTAACATAAACCAAAGGTAAGATGACTTTAGTAAGAACAACCTTAGCGCTAGTATTCACCAAATTGATTTTCTGTAGCGCATCCTTATATGCGCAGGGGAGTGTAAACCTGAGCGATTGGGGCGTGCTAGACCCCTGGGAAAGCAGCTGTGAATCGACAGAACTTAGCAATGCTGAAGAAAAGCTGTATCAAAATATATGTTCAAAAGCCTTTACTTGGTTTACGGG
Source organism: Saprospiraceae bacterium (assembly GCA_019634045.1). Lineage (GTDB taxonomy): Bacteria > Bacteroidota > Bacteroidia > Chitinophagales > Saprospiraceae > DT-111. The sequence goes on along the minus strand of JAHQWA010000624.1, from coordinate 5,879 downwards.
GACGAAAGAACAAGCACACTATGAGCCGATAGGAGAACTCGCTAACTATTTTGGATTTGCAAACTTGAGGAATGAAATTCGCGAAGCTTCTAATGACCCGCTAGCGGACGAGAACCTTAGAGGGGCTTCTTGGGTGGTAGTGCTGGAAAACTTGGATAGCACCCAACGGGCAATTCTTTACAAGGCGGCTAAGGATCAAGAAACTGCCTTTTTTGGATTTTTAGAAGAGCGTGTAGCACTAATTGATATGCTTTATGGGTTGAAAGACGACAATGCGGTTAATTTATCAGATGCCCTTGATGCTATTGAAGCTATGGGAGAGTATGAAGCAGAAATTTCAATCATATCTGCGGAGGCCTTTGGAAGCGTATCCTTGAGTTTAGCATCGGATCAAAAAGAATTATTCACCAATATCAGGCAAGGAAACTTGATCGTCTCAAACCTTAGAGGCACCGGACCATATACCTCCGTGGTGCCCCATGAGCTTGATGAATTAAGTTCAAACCAACGAGATTTAATCACCGAAACAGCCAGCAAATTTTTATCCTATGAAACGGGTACGCTGGAAGACGCCATCTTTCTACCGCCCGGGAAGATTGGCAATTACTTTGGTTTTGCATCTTATAGATATGAAGAAAGGGCTAGCGTAAGCCGAAGTCAAGCAGCCGATTTACTACTTAGTGTACTTACCGATGATCAGAAGGAGGTATTGAAATGTCTGACCACTCAAGTATCGGATTTTGAACAAACGTACATAAATGCTCGGGCGGAATTAATTACCGATGTTTATCCCTTAAAATCAGGAGACTCCGTGGACGAATCTTCAATAGTAGACAATTATCTTATCGGAGCCACGGCTGAGGGCCAGATGGGAGTGGTGCAAGCTATCTACTTCGATTACCTGGGAAGCTTATTGAATGAGGGTCAGATAAGTGAGTTAAAAACACAAAGGGCAAATACGGGAGACGACCCAACTGCGGTGGATGATGTGCAAGCTTCCCCTATTAGAATAGGGAATAATTATCCCAATCCTTTTAAAAATTACACCAGGATACGATACGAACTCAACCAGCCTGCTCATGTAGTGCTTAAAATTTATGATATGCAGGGGCAAAAGGTAGCTGAACTGGTAAATGGTCAGCAAAATGCAGGAGCCCATGAAATACAGTGGGAAGCAGAAAGACTTGGGGCGGGGACTTATATCTGTGTTTTTCAACTTGGCAATGACCTACTATCTATAAGTCATACTTTTAAAAAGTTGCACAAAATCTAAGATGCGCCTTGAAGAAGCAGAAAACATAGGTGATAACCTTCTAGCCCTTCACAAATAGTACGGTCTGGTTGGATTAGCTTAATCTAATCCTTAAGTATTCGTACCGCGCGAGCCGCTTACAATACCGCCTGCCCTTCAATTTCAAACATAAAATCAGGGTTAGCCAAGCCTTGGACACTTACCCAAGTACTAGCTGGTGGGTTTTCCGTGCCAAAATTTTTGCGGAGTGCGTCACCTACGATTGTTCCGGCGGTTTCATCATAATCAACAATGTAAATTCGGAGCATTACAATATCTGCTAATGTTCCGCCCGCCATCTGCATGGCCAAGGCGAGATTATCGATAGATTTTTGCACTTGTGTCTTTAAATCACCCTTTCCAGCAATTACTCGATTTTCATCCCAGGCTACTTGCCCTGAAATAAATACCAACTTGCCAGGATCACTGATTACAATTTGGGAAAAGCCAAAATCAGTGGAGTTGAATAAACTCTTCGGATTCAAGTGAGATTTGCTCATAATAATCGGTTTGATCTATATTTTCAGAAGGTTCCAACTTTGAATTCAGGCGGAAAGTTTCATGAATTCGTATAATTGCTTTTGTCTTTACTCATTTAATTTTTTCTTGGCTATAAATTATATCTGAGTAAAATAAAACTGTGCAAATATCGTTGAAAACTTTACTCATAAAAGTTCCCGCTTTACTTATATTTACATCCCAACAAAACGCGGCGAGCAGGATGAATTTTAGCGTACCTTTTAATTATGCAGTTCAAAATATCATACTCCTCTTTTTTGTTTTCAACCTGTTGATAGGAGCGACCGTTTTGTTATTCCGCGCTATCAAGTACGATCTTCGCCCAGAAGCTTGGCTGAGTATTTTGCTGTTTCTCTGTGCACTTTATATCACGCCCTGGATGCTTGGCCATGCTGGATGGTACACAAAGCCCATTTATAGAGATATACTTTTCTACCTACCACTTCATCAATATTTTCTGTTTGGGCCCATCATGCTATTCCTCACCTTGTCGCTCACGCAAAGAGATTGGCACCTCAGGAAGAGGGACTGGATTCACTTCTTACCAGCTCTCTTGTATTTACTCTACTCCTTGCTTATTGCGATAGGCGATGTATTAATCTGGAAAACCTATTACTTCTATGCAGATGAAATGGACAAAGATTTTGCACCTTGGTATCAGATTCTTGGCTTGAGTTGCATGGTGGCGTATGCCTGGATTTGTGTACTAAAATATCAAGCCTATAAAAAACATATTTATGCAAACCAGAGTAATGCAGACTCCATTCGTTTGCAATGGCTGAAAACATTCCTACTGGCCCTCATTCTTATTATTGTTCTCCGTGCTGTATTTATAGTGATTTTTCCAGCCATCGGAGATTGGGGGTTCAAATGGTGGTACTATCTAGCATTTAGCGGCATCAGCTGTTACTTAGGCCTTTCAGGGTACACCCATTCCATCCGTTTAAATAATCTTCAATTCGTCTTGCCTATTTCTATCACACCGCTCCCGGAAAAGCCCGCCTCCATCTCTCCACTCGAACAACGACAGTATTTTGCAAAAGTCCAGCAGTTGATGGAAGAACATCACTATTTCCAAGATCCCAACCTCACCCTCCCTCAACTCGCCCAATATGCCAATACGAATACCTCCATCTTATCTAGGGTCATTAACCAACAAGCTGGAATGAACTTCAATGACTACATCAATAGTTTCAGAATTACAGCAGTAAAACAGGCCTTGCGAGAGAATAAGCAAACCCTCAAAACGATCGAAGGCCTGGCCTTGGAAGCTGGTTTTAATTCTAAGTCCACCTTTTTACGTGCTTTCAAGAAATCGGAGGGCATGACGCCTAGTCAATATAAACGTTCCCTCTAGGGTAACTCTAAATCAAGGTGCCGCTTTGGTAGACCATGTAGGTCAAGAGGGGAGGACAAACAATCAGGATCCACAAAATTGACGACTTTGGAATAGATTCATGGAATCAAATCTCCCTACCTTTGCGAAATTACTTAATCTCCTCTATTCAATTATGCAAATAAAATTCAGTTCGCTTTCTGTGATTCTCCTCAGCGCCTCCTTCTTGATCTACACCGCTTGTTCGCCCAGTCACTCTAATTCCAGCGGAGAAAGTACGGTTTCCCGCGAATGGCCTACAAGCACCATGGAAGCCGCTAGTTTCAATGCTGTTGGTGTCGATTCATTGGAAGCCAAAATAGGGGATGGAAAGTATGGTTATATTGATCAGATGCTCATCATTAAAGCGGGGAGCATAATCTATAATCAAACTTTTGACAACAACTACCAAGAGATAAGTAAAGGGTTAAGTGGAATATTGGGATGTGGATACGAAAGTTGTCAGGATAGCAGCGAAATCAATAGCTACAATTATTACCATCCGAGCTTTCACCCCTACTATCAAGGCAGTCGCTTACACAGCCTACAGTCTGTTACGAAAAGTGTGGCGGCCACGGTGGTAGGTATCGCACTCAAGAAAGGGGACATTCCCAGTTTGGAAAACAAGGTCCTGGACTATTTCGAGGAATATGATCTAAGTCAGACCGATGAAAGCCTCAAGTCGGCTACCTTACACCACTTACTGTGCATGCAGTTAGGCATCGGCTGGAACGAAAACACGGCACCATTGGATAGCAACAACCAGGTTGTGCAAATGGAGAAAAGTGCGGATTGGATTCAATATGTATTGCAACAACCCATGGATTCGCGACCCGGTGAAAAATGGGTATACAGCAGTGGAGCCAGTCACCTATTATCCGGAATCATCAAGAAGGCGACCGGCATGAGTATGGCCGCCTATGCCGAGCAGCACCTTTTCAAGCCTTTAGGTATTGAAACCTACCATTGGAAGACTACGCCGAAAGGATTCCAAGACACCGAGGGTGGCCTTTACCTCACCGCCGAAGATCTCGCCAAAATCGGGCAATTGTATATAAACGGCGGTAGCTGGAAAGGACAACAAATCCTATCTCCAGTCTATATCAAGGAAGCCATCAAGAAGCAGGTGCTGGATCTTTATGGAGATGGCGGGAAGGAAGGGTATGGTTATCAATGGTGGCTCCCCGGAGATGAGGAAGAAATATGGGCTGCTATGGGTTTTGGCAATCAGTTTTTGATCGTGATCCCTGAACAAGAAATAATTGGGGTGATCCATGCCTGGAATATCTACGATATTGAGGCAGAGTACATCTTTAGAGATTTTGTAGATGTTTTAAAAGACTCTAAGCTAGAAAAGTAGAGGTTTCTGGTGTCAGATTATGATTTGACGCACTAGGAGAAGCCAAGTACTGTTTATTTGAGTATTCCAATGATCACACTTTTGGTCAGACATCATCACCTACTCAAATTTGCAGCTTATGAAACTTTTTCTATTCGTGCTTTCCTTCTGGGCTTCCTTAGCGCTACAAGGCCAAGAAGATTTAACCGCCGTTCATTTTCCGGATTATTACCTAGAAAATGCCATTAGAGTTTACCTTGATCGACCCACCGGCTCAATTACACAAGAGGATATGCGTTCTCTAGAGCGTTTTGTTGCGATCGGCCAACACATCAGCAATTTGGAAGGCTTAGAATTCGCCACCCAACTCAAAACACTCTATCTAGATAATAATCAGATCACCGATCTCAGCCCCCTAACGCCCCTCACACGTCTAGAACGTCTGAGTTTAAATGGGAATCAAATCCAGGATGTCTCTCCATTAGCAGGACTTCGGAAGCTTCGGCAACTCACCATGGACCGCAACCAGATCAAAGCCCTCTCTTCATTGAAACAGCTCACTAGACTCGAAGGCATCAGTTTCAACTTCAACCAAATAGTCGACATCTCCGTGGCTAGGCATTGGAAAAAACTCACCCACTTTAATATGGCCTTTAACCAACTTCAGGATCTATCTCCACTGGCTAATTTGACAAACCTTTATGGCATCTGGATACCGGATAACAAAACCAAGGATATCTCGATGCTCCAAAACCTAAAAGAACTCCAAGTCCTAATTCTCGAAAATAATCCTATTGAGCACATAGAAGTATTACCTCACTTAGCTCAACTCGTGCAACTCAATCTGATGGAAACAGCAGTGAAGGATTTCACCCCCTTGAAGGACCTCCCGCAACTTGGTGTACTAGTACTGAGAAATAATAAAATCAACGACATCTCTTTCCTATCCACCCTGACCACCATTGAATGGTTGGATGTAAGAGACAACAACATCCAAGATCTAACCCCATTGAAAAAACTTTCCAAATTGCGAAAGCTTTTCCTAGCACATAATCCTGCCACCTCCATCGCTCCGCTAAGCCATCTCACCTCCCTGCAATGGCTAGACCTCAGGCAAACGCCCATTGCCAGCCTCTGGCCCCTCTATCACGCCTCCCACCTCACAGACCTCGCGATAGGGGAGGAGCGCCTTGAAAAAGACAGCTCTACGAAGGAGGACCAGATAGTAATTGATCAGTTTAAAGCCAAAGGTGTTTTGTTGAATGGTACAGGTAAGATTGGCTCTATATTTCAGCAATATCCGAGTAAAGTGAAGTAAAGACGCATAAAAAGAGAGTCGCCCTTGTGGGGTGACT
>JAHQWA010000623.1 GCA_019634045.1 Saprospiraceae bacterium | reverse complement strand
GATTGTCTTTTTTTCACCTGGCTGCAAGCTCAATACCCAATTCACCTCATTGCTTTGGTTGGGGCTATTAAGATTTTGCCTGCCTGCGTGGCCTTTGGTCCAGGGAGTATCACTCTCCAGCAACTCACCTGCCACTGCTCTTTCTATTTCCAAGGTAATTTCCTTCTTTTTAAAATTACTGACCTCTACCACACCCTCTATGGTTAATAATTTCCATTCATCCTGCCCATTTTGCTGTGTGTCTTTTACTTTTTCGTCATCCATTACGACAATATCAGGTACCTCAGTCATTTTGACCTTGGCCAATAGGCCTGCGGGCACAAAATCCAAATGGTTCTGACTAATGGGATACTTCGAACCATTTTCATCCTTTACAAAAGAAATGGCACCAGTAGGCAAAGGAAGGCCCGATTCATTTTTAAAGGTAAGAGAATGCCAAACGGTATTACTAGATCTATGGCTCTGCCGGCCATAGGTCCTCAAGTCTTTATCCAATCGAACCGAATAGCTATCGTCATAGCTGATATCCGTCTCCAAAAGGTGGATGAGCATTCTACCTCCTCTAGGCAGAGTCAGGTTTTCCTTCGTATAAAAAAACAGATCTTCATCGCTCATTTCACCTTCCGTATCAGGGTCATGTAGGAAGGGATCCTCGCTCACCTGATAATTTGCACTGGCCCTGACTTGAGTCATTACGCTGTCTGTATAATGCGATGAGCTTGAACGCGGATTCCTCGCTAGATCCGACATGAAACTCCTCAAGCTTTGCCCTGAAAATAAGGGCTCCTGAATATCGGAAAAAGAGGGTATCCCCAATACAAAATTAACAGCCACATCCTTCAGGTCTTCTACCTCATTAAACACATTTGCCTTCAGGCTAATCCTTGCTTTATGATTTCCTAAAAGCTGAACGTGATAATTAGGCAACCAGCTGAGGCCCTTTTGAAAATACATCAGATCGATGGGGGCCACTTTTTGCGACTGTGCAAAGTCGAGTTGAAGCACTGTTTTTTTAGCTACTTTATTTCGATACAGATTTGGCTGGTCTTCAAAATCAAAACGATCGAGGGCTTCTATAGCAACTTGCTTCCACCCTGTGTTCATTCTGATCAATAAGACACCATCCTGCATCGACATTATTTTGCCAGCATAGGAAGAAGGATCATTCTTGAGGCTAAAGTCGATGGTTTTTCTCAGGTTATGACTAAATAAGTCCGTCAAGGTCAGGAGTGCCTCCTGCGTTTCCGCCTCTTCACTAAATACTGACGTTCGAAGCAATGGATTGGTCGTCGAGGAAAACCAGACACTACCAAAAATAACGGAAGGGAAGTCCCTGTCCCGTGGATGTACAGGCTCATCATTGCGATTGTTAAAACCGCCGATGGGCAGTTCGTCAAATTTTACTTGTCCACCTGAGGCATCTACCTCACCATTTTTGTGGAAAAAAGCAATCCCATTTTTGAAAATGGAAATGCGTTTAGTGTGAAAGTTTGGCGTTGGGGCCTTGTTCGTGATCATTTCATTTTAGACTTCAAATGGTTGAAAAATAAGAACGGGCCTTGGTGGCCCGCGTTAGTCTAAAGGAAGAAAGCACACGATTAGTTCCATTGGGAGGGGAGAGGGGAGGAGGGAGGTAGATCAGCTAATAGTACGAGATCAAACCGCTTTTGCCCCTTTGACTGATGACAAAGAGGCCGTCAAAGGCAGGTTTGAAATAGGTCAACCTTTAGCTACATTCCATTTACACCAGCCCCATGATCAAATAGATCAAGGCCGCGCCAATCCCTGCAATCATAGCATAGGGAAGCTGCGTTCGTACGTGGTCAATATGGTCCGTAGCCGAAGCCATGGAAGATAGAATAGAAGTATCTGAGATGGGAGAACAATGGTCTCCAAAAACCCCTCCACCGATGGCTGCCGCTATGGTGATGTAAACGTTGGCGTCTAATTCTTGTGCCATAGGAACAGCGATCGGGATCATGATACCAAAAGTACCCCAGGACGTACCCGTAGAAAAGGCAATAAAGCAACCCACCAGGAAGATTAGGAAAGGAACAAGGCCAGGCGAAAGCCAGCCTTCCACTACGCCTGCTACATATATACCGGTTCCCAAATGATTTTTACAAACGTCCCCAATGGCGAAGGCCAAAACCATCAGTAGAGCGAGCGGCATCATTCCGGATATGCCCTTTAGGGTCAGATCGACCATTTCGCGGAAGCCCATAATTCCTTGCGCCTTGTACAGAATCATAGCCAATAAAGTGGAACCTAGAACGGCGATCAGAACAGCAGTGGAGCCGGAGCCTTTACCAATGGCGTAGAAGATCAGCCTTCCCGTACTGGCATCAGGTAGGTCCGTTATGGCTGTTGCCCAGCCGGTGTAGGCCAACATGATCGGCATCAGTAAGACCATGGTGACGATCGGGATGATCATGTTGAAGGCTTTGGGGGTAATGCCTTCAGCCGTCTCTACCTCCGTCAATTCATCGGATACCATGGGCTTGGCATTGTCATTCAATAGTTTGCCCGTTTCCTTCACCCGGCGCTCCGCCTTGACCATGGGCCCAAAGTCTTTCTTGCTGAAGATGATAATCAACACCAATACCAGCGCTAGCATCGGATAAAAATTATAGGCCATCGCTTTGAACATGGTGGCAAAAGGATCGCTGAAGCCCTCCGCTACTAACAAACCCATGATAAAAGCCCCCCATCCATTGAACGGAATCAAGATACTGGCAGGGGCAGAGCTAGAGTCAGCGATGTAGGCTAGTTTTTCCCTCGATATGCCAAGCCGATCAAATACTGGCCGATAGAGTGCACCTACGGTCAGCACTGAAATGCTGGATTCAACGAAGATTAAAACCCCAGTTAACCAAGCTAAAAACTGCACAATCACCTTGTTGCTCCCACTCTGCTTTTGCTCATAGCGTTGCAAGATCCGATTGACCCGCAGAATGAAGCCTTCCACCCCGCCAGAGCGCTGGATAAAGATGATCAAGGCTCCCACCAAGGCGGCAAACATCACCGTACGTGTGTTACCTGCATCCTTGAACACGTTGACCAATGCTTCTACTGTATCAAAAGTACCTGTTAGGATATTTCCGCCATTGATGATCACCCAACCAAGCCAAATCCCGAATAACAGAGAGATGAATACTTGTTTGGTACGAATGGCGAGTACTATGGCAATAAGTGGTGGAAAAAGCGAAAGGAATCCGTAGTCTTGCATCGTTGACTGAGTTGGCCCAAAGCACAAACAAACGAGGTATCTAAGCCTGATGGCATAGAAAAATTTCGGATGTTACGCTCGACTTTTTAGTTAAAAATTTAGTTGACAATGCACTAAATAGTCTTGTCTAGCGGTAATATACAAAGGCACCAGCGATAAATGAAATGCACAATGGATGAGCAGTAAAGAAGATGGAGGGAAGAGAAAGAAGAGGTGCAAGGTATCCGAAGAACGGGAAGGTAAGATCTTCGGATACTTTGCGAAGGTTGAGCATTAGGTTTAGTAAATATCACCGCTAGCGGTAAGTACCTTTAGCGTAACACTGCCGGAGTGACTGGCTCTAAAGTTATCAACGACTTCTTGGATAGCCTTCTGGTCACCCTCATATTCGATAATGAAACTAGACACTTGACCCGTTTCAGGCGCACCGCTTACCAGAAGTTTGCTATCTAGAAAGGAGAAATATCCATATTTGCCTTCTTTCAATGCGATTGGGTCGCCAAGAGTGCTCAGCTGTCCCAACAAGTCGCTAGCGATTGCTTGATCCTCACCGTTTTGGAAAGCCACAAAACCCCATACACTGTTGCCAGGTACTCGGCGTAAGACTTTTTCTGGAATAATAATACCCTCTTCCGAATCCATCTGCAAAGTGTAGGACTCACTATTGACCAAGAGTTGTCCCTCATTGATCACCGTCTCTCCTAAACCAATTTTCATTTTGAAAAACTGATTTTCAAGATCTCCTACACCGATTTTGGCATTTGCTGGGCCGATTCCTGGGAGGCAATCCGCTGGAGGTGTGATATCATTGATCTCCAAATCGAACTGATTGGAAGTGGCATTCCACTTATAGTCAATGGTATAATTCAGGCAGTCCTGATTCTTTATACTTTGTAGATCAATCCTGAGGTTCCGAGTGTTAGGATACAACTCCTCCCAAAGGTTGATATAAAACTCTTTTTCAACGTTGGTTACGATAATCGGGTCTTGGAGCGATTCTAGCTTGCAACCTACTAGCGCAAAGGCCACTATCCCGATCAACATCCATCTAATAGTATTCAATTGCTTCATTTTTTTATTCTTGTACACAAGCCTTCTTCAAGAGTAACGGAATATAATTGAAAATGCTGCGCCGACCATACAGGATTTTAGACTTTTTTTAATTTTTCGTACTTATTAGCGCTTAATCCCTACAGATAGATCAATATGGGGTGGACTTCAAAGATAAAATTGATTAAATTGCACGCGGACTAAAGCATGCTTGATTAGGTCCAACCATTTGGATCAAAAAATATGCTTTTCGTGGCAGTCTTTGGCATTTTCGTGAAATCTCCACGGATCCATTCACTCCTCTACAAATAGTAAGGATAGGCATCAACACAACATTTCCTATTGCATCGTGTTACAGCAACACTAGTTTCAGGCAAATGGAAATCCGCAGGGTACAAGCTTGTGGTTCCATCTGGCTTAGGAGGTAGGCGTTTTTTTAGGTAAAAAACTGCCGAAAGGAACTAGGTTTTCGTTGTATCCGGACATTAAACTAAATGTTATTACCCGCATGCTTATTAACTCGCGCCCGATTCGACCGCTTATCTATTCCTGCTTAATCCTAGTAGGCCTATTAGGTACCTCCTCTCTTACCTTTGCTCAAACATTTTCCATAAAAGGAGTTTTGCAAAGTAGCACAGACGGCAGCACTTTACCTGCCGCTACAATTGTATTACTAAACCCGGATGACTCGACGATTGTAGCTGGAGCCGTCACTGACTTCGAGGGTGTTTTTAAAGTGACCGATCTTAAACCCGGCAAGCTAATCCTGCGAGGCCAATATGTGGGGTATCGGACCTTATCGCAAGAGGTGGAAATAAAGGAGGTAGACCTAGATTTGGGCACACTTGTATTGGAAGAAGAACCTACTGTGTTAAAACAAGTAATTGTGGAGAGCAGAAGAGCTACGGGTGTCCAAAATGGCGATACAACAGAATTCAACGCCGCCGCCTTTAAGACCATGCGGGACGCTAGCGCACAGGCGTTGGTAGAGAAGCTACCTGGGATCAATCTTGAAAATGGTACGCTTCAAGCGCAGGGCGAAAATGTGGTGCAAGTGCTAGTGGATGGAAAGGAGTTTTTTGGCCAAGACGTCAAGGCGGCGCTGCAAAATCTACCAGCGGAAATCGTTCAGAGTGTACAAATCTATGATCGGAAAAGTGACAAAGCTGAACTCAGTGGCTTTGACGATGGTGAAGAGGAAAAGACAATCAATATTGTCACTAAAGCTGATCGACGGCGCGGTAAATTTGGTAGGACTTCCTTCGGATATGGTTCCGATGGCCGCTATTTGGCAGGGGCCAGTGTCAATTTTTTCGACAATAATCGGCGCGTAACCTTAACTGGCTTGAGTAATAACATCAATACGCTTGATTATTCAGCCGATGCTAATAGTCAAGGTGAAACGCGGAACCAGAACGGCATTATCACCACCAATACGCTAGGTATCAATTTTAGTGACGAATGGGGCAAGAAGATCGAAATAAGTGGTAGCTATCAATATAGTCAAGGTGAAAATGAAATAAATTCCACGCGCATCCGCGACTACATTTTGCCTTCCAGTGAAGAACAGCTGTATAGAGAAAGTAATGCCAATACCCAAAATAATGAGGATCATCGTTTTAGTATGCGTTTCGACTACAATATTAACGATCGAAATCGCTTGGTGATCCGGCCCAATATTTCGGTTAGGAGCGATCAAGAAAACTCCTTCTTCTTTGGCCGAACTACCGTTGGTGATGACCCCCTTAATCAAAGCGAAAACACTCGCAACGATGACAATCAGGATTTCAGTTTTAATAACCGAATGTACTTTAGCCACAAATTCCTCAAAAAGGGCCGAACTTTTACGCTTGGTTTGACGACAGGTTACGGATCGAATCAGGATGTAGCCAATCGACTAGCTGTGAACGATTTCTTCGGCACGGAAACGCGGCAGGAAATTCTCGATCAATACATTACCAGGGATCGGACTAGCTTTTCCTGGGAAACCAATTTCTCTTATACGGAACCCGTAGGTAAGAAGGGACAAATTGAGTTGGAATACGAAGTTGGAAATAACCTCAATGATTCAGATCAGATCACCTATGATGTGCTCGAAGATCCGGACCCCAACGAGGTGGTTCTACTACCCGATACGGCACTAAGTAATACCTTCACCAGCGAGTACTTGTCTCAGGAAATCGAACTAGGATACCAATACAAGCTGGACAAATTCCGGATACAAGTGGAAGCGGAATATCGCCAATCTGATCTGCAAAATGATCAAGCATTCCCACAGCCCTTCTTCTTGGAAAGGACTTTCCGTAACTTGGCACCAACCGTTCGCATAGATTTTCAGTTTACCAAGACCAGTCGCCTAGACTTAGACTATGATACGCGCATTAACGTTCCCTCCATCAACCAGTTGCAGGATGTGTTTGACATTACCAACCCACTCCGGCTGAGCACTGGTAACCCTGATTTAGCGCAAGCTTTTACACATCGAATCAGAGGGCGGTATCGTAGCCGGAACCGGAAAACGGATCGTTCGATTTTCGCTTTTATGCAGGCTTCCATCACGGATAATTTTATCACCAACAGCTCTATCATTGCCGAAGAGACTACCGAATTGGAGGAAGGCATAATACTAGAACGTGGATCACAGTTTTTCTTTCCCGTCAATGTAGATGGCTACTGGGATTTGCGCTCCTATTTCAGCTATAGCATGCCTGCCGGATTCATCAAATCCAATATTAACTTCAATAGCTCGATCAATTTTAGCCATCGTCCGGGAGTAGTAAATGACGAAGTCAATTTTGTAGATAACACAAGCTTTCGATTGGGCTTTCGATTGAGTAGTAATATCAGTGATCAAATTGACTTTAATTTCTCGACACGGTCTAGCTACAATCTTGTGGATAACTCCTTGCGCCCGACTTTAAATAACAACTTCTTTTCTCAATCTACCCGCTTTAGTACGGATTGGGTTGTTTGGAAAGACTTGGTCTATCGTCTTGATCTCAACCACCGTTTCAATGGGGGGCTCTCGGATGATCTGGAAAGGAGTTTTTTGTTACTTAACATGAGTATCGGTACTAAGATCTTTCGCAATAAGCGCGGAGAACTCAGCTTGCAAGTCTATGATTTGCTTCAACAAAACAATAGCATCAATCGTAACGTCACAGAATTATTCATAGAAGACGTACAGTCCAATGTGCTACAGCGCTACTTCATGCTGACTTTCAGCTACAACATACGTCAATTCAGTGGTGGGGCAAGTATGGATGATTTCCGTAAGAATCGGGAGGATGATCGCCGAGGACGTCGCCGCCGTGGCAATTGGTAGTATTTTGTACACTGCATGGGCCTAATAGTATGGAGTTTTAGAAACGGAGGAGACCTTCCGTCTTCAAGCCATTCGCCGAAGTTCCATTCAACCTTTTCAACTTTTTTTGCATCTATTGTAGGGGTGCAGCTTCTATCGTGCATCCTAAGTACGTAGGAATCCTTAATCAATAGCTTGATACTCGACTGTCTCCATGATAAAACTCACCAATATCCGTAAGTCCTATCAGACGGAATACACCTCCTTAGAGGTACTAAAAGGCATTGATCTCGAAATCAAAGAAGGGGAGTTTGCCGCCATTATGGGATCCTCCGGATCTGGCAAATCTACGCTTCTAAACATTATGGGTATTCTCGATGATTATACTGTTGGAGAGTACTATCTCGCCGGCAACTTGATCAAAGACCTCAATCAAACCCAAGCTGCTCACTACCGCAATCAAATGATCGGCTTTGTTTTTCAATCTTTTAATCTGCTTTCTTTCAAAACGGCTTGGGAGAACGTAGCCCTCCCCTTGTATTACCAAAAGGTAGACCGAAAGAAAAGAGAGGAGTTAGCCAAGGGATATTTAGATAAAGTCGGCTTGCTAGATTGGGCAGACCATCTACCCAACCAATTATCGGGTGGCCAACAGCAGCGCGTAGCTATAGCGCGAGCATTAATTACCCAACCAAAGGTCATTTTGGCTGATGAACCCACCGGGGCACTGGATACCAATACCTCCTACGAGGTCATGAATATTTTCAAGGAGGTGAATGATCAAGGTATCACGGTCATTCTCGTAACGCATGAGAATGACATTGCCGATATGTGTAGCCGGGTGATCCGCCTTAAAGACGGACTTATTGAAGGAAATGCCATCGTCGCAAATCTCAGCTAAGCCTGGCATTGCTAGGCATTTGAATACACTTGAACAAAAAAACAAATGATCGATTGGGATAAATGGCAAGAGATATTTAGTTCAATTCGCCGGCATAAGCTGAGGACTATCCTGACGGCCTTGGGGGTCTTTTGGGGCATCTTCATGCTCGTGATTCTGCTTGGCGCTGGTCAAGGCTTGCAGAATGGGGTGGCCTACGAATTCCGAGATGATGCCATCAACAGTGTTTGGGTGAGAAGAGGGACTACTTCGATGCCCTATCAGGGATTGCCCAAAGGTAGACGAATCGTCTTTAATAATGATAATTACGACTACCTGAGTGAATTTGAAAGTGTCGATGCCCTTACTGGAAGATATTACCTCAGCGGGGGAAATCAAATGGTACGGTATGGCAAGAAAAGTTTATCCTTTACCACAACGGGAGTACATCCTGGGCATAAGGTCATCGAGAATAGTATTCTGGTGGAAGGACGATTTATCAATGAAAGAGATATTCAGGAAGTGCGTAAGGTCGTAGTGATTGGTCTGCCTGTGCAACGCGAGTTGTTTGCCGAGCAAAACCCTATTGGGGAAATGATTAGTATCGGAGGAATTTCCTATAAGATTATCGGTGTGTACAAGGATATTGGTGGAGAGGAGGAGATGCGAACGCTGTATATCCCGATTTCCACGGCGCAGAAGGTCTATGCAGGAACAGAGAATCTTCACCAGTTAATATTTACCGTCGATGGCCTTTCCGTCGAAGAGACCAATCAACTTACAGAAATTATACGAAAAGATTTAGCGCGTCAGCTTCAGTTTGATCCAGCGGATCGGAGAGCCCTATATGTTTTCAATCAGGCAGAAAGTTATCAGGAGTTTATGAATCTATTTACCGCCATTCGCATCTTCGTTTGGTTTGTTGGCTTGGGGAGTATCATAGCAGGAGTGATTGGGGTGAGTAACATCATGCTGATTGTGGTGAAAGATCGTACAAAGGAGATCGGCATCCGCAAGGCATTGGGTGCTACGCCTTATTCTATTGTATCCATGATCCTGCAAGAAGCGGTATTCATCACAGCGATTGCAGGTTATCTCGGCTTGTTATCCGGTGTAGGCGTCATTTTTCTAATGAGAGAAATGGAAGTAGAGTACTTCCGCAATCCTACGGTTAACCTCGGGGTGGCAGTAGCCGCTACCGTGGTGCTCATCCTGGCTGGAGCCCTGGCTGGCTTGATGCCCGCCTTGCAGGCTGCCAGAATCAACCCGGTTGTGGCGATGAAAAGTGATTGATAAGTGAGAGTGTTAAACGGGTATTTGAAAGTGTTGGATGGACAATTTTAATGAAGATTAATCATGTTTGATTACGATAAATGGCAGGAGATTTTTGGGACGATGCGTAAACACAAATTGCGCACGGCTTTAACCGCCTTGGGGGTCTTTTGGGGCATTTTCATGCTCATCTTTGTATTGGGGATGGGGCAGGGCTTGGAGAATGGGGTGTACAAAGGATTTGGACAACAGGTGAAGAACGTGATGTACGTCTGGACCACTCGGACTTCACAGCCTTATCAAGGATTTCAACCAGGGCGTGTGCCGCGCCTGAAATTGGAGGATATTCGGGCCATTCAGGAAACGGTGCCTGAAGTGGATATGATTGCTCCCCGTTTAGACATGGGAAGTCATGTGGTAAGCTTTGGGGAAGCTTCTGATGAGTATGCGATCCGAGGAGAGTTACAGGATATGATTCATATTGAAGCTTTACAGCTACATGAAGGTCGCTACGTGAATCATAGAGATGTGGAAGAGAGTCGGAAGGTGGCCGTGATCGGTAAACGAGTAAAGGAGGTGTTATTTGGTGATTCTCCTTGTATCGGGGAATATATTCAGGTAAGAGGAGTGCAATTTCGGGTAGTGGGCGTGTTTGGTCCTATGCAAGTAAAACCTTGGACGGAAGAAGACCTGGAGGCCGTCGTGATTCCCCTAACAGCAATGCATCGAACATTTGGCATGGGAGATCGAGTGGATTACTTTATCTGTTCTGCGGAGCCCAAGGTATTGGTGAGTGAAATGGAACCAAAGGTACGGGCGGTCCTAAAGGAAAGGCATAATGTGGCACCAGATGATCCGAGGGGCATTGGCGGATTTAATCTACAAGCCGAGTTTCTTAGCGTTCAGGTGTTGTTTGGTGGGATCAAGTTCTTCTTGTGGTTTGTCGGTATTGGCACTTTGCTAGCCGGCATCGTTGGGGTAAGTAACATCATGCTGATCGTGGTGAAGGAGCGAACCAAGGAGATTGGAATTCGAAAGGCCTTAGGTGCTACTCCAGGATCGATTATTAGTATGATCCTCACGGAATCCATCTTTTTGACAGGGTTCTCGGGCTATTTGGGGCTGATTGCAGGAACTTTTGTGATTGGAGGAATCGACTACCTGATGATCATTAATAATGCGGACGTAGACAACTTTCACCATCCGGAAGTAAACCTCGCGGTAGGGGTTGGCGCCATCATATTGCTGGTCATAGCAGGGACGGTAGCTGGATTAATTCCGGCCTTGCAGGCGGCGAGGGTACGGCCTGTGATTGCCTTAAAGAATGAGTAAATAGGACTAAAACATAATTGAGGTGTTGAACTCAAATAGCTTCTCAGAGATCCAAAATAAAAAAATGTTATGAACAAAGGTTTGCTTTTCGGCCTGGGTGGTTTCCTTTTGGTTGCTACTATCGGGCTTGTAGTTTACTTCTACACCCAAAATGCTAAAGATCCGGTCGTGTATAAGACGGAGCAGCCGGTTTTGACGGATATCATCAAGAAAACGGTGGCTACCGGCTCCATCAAGCCTCGACAAGAAGTGCAAGTTAAACCGCAAGTATCTGGGGTAGTAGATGAGCTCTATGTACAAGCGGGGGATTTGGTCAAAAAAGGAGATCGCTTGGCAAGAATTAAGCTCATACCTAGTGAGCTGAACGTCAATTCTGCTCAATCTAATGTCGAATTGGCGCGCCTACGACTGGATGAGGCCAAACGAGAGCTGACTCGACAACGAGAGATCAATACGAAAAACCTAGATGTAGAAAGTGCTAGAGTCACTTACGAAAATGCTAAGCGGGAAGATGAACGCCAAAAGGGACTGTTCAAGGAAGGTGTGATCTCCGAGCAAGAGTACAACCGCTTCAAGGTAGATATGGACATTCAGAAAGCTGCCTTGGAAAATGCGGAGATTGTAGCCGTGAATAGTCTGAAGCAATTTGAGACTGCAGTGGATATCCGGCAACAGGAGTTGCAGGCAGCGATCAATAACTTGCAACTACTGCGCGAAGGAGTCACCCGGAATTCTAAGCAGGTCGCCAACGTAGTGGTCTCTACCGTAGATGGGATGGTGCTCGACGTTCCAGTTAAGGAAGGATTTAGTGTGATTGAGCGCAATAACTTCAACGAAGGGACCAGTATTGCGGTGGTGGCTGATATGAATTCTCTGATTTTCGAGGGAATGGTAGATGAATCTGACGTAGGGAAGTTGAAGGAGGGTATGCCTTTGGAGTTAACGGTAG
>JAHQWA010000622.1 GCA_019634045.1 Saprospiraceae bacterium | reverse complement strand
GGATTATTGATCTCGTGTGCAATACCTGCAGTCAATTGACCTAGGGAGGCAATTTTTTCGGATTGTACTAATTGTGCTTGTGTGGCCTTGAGCTCCTGAACAGTCTTCTCCAACTGGTCTTTTTGGTATTGAATGTCCTCCGTTCGTTCTTTTACGGTAGCTTCCAGTAGTCGTTTGTTCCGCTTCAAATTCCCGACACTATTCTGGTAAATAGTCCAGACAATTCCCACTACCGTCAATAGTACGAGTATCCTGAACCACCAGGTTTGCCAAAAGGCAGGCTTAACGATTACACGCATTGATTTTTCTCCTTCCCCCCAGGCCTGGTCACCCAGACGGGCTTGTACCCGAAAAGTGTATTTCCCATGTGGAATATTAGTGTAGGTAGCTACATCTTGTTGTCCTACTTCATTCCAATCGTCATCAAAATTCTCTAAGCGAAATCGATAGGTGTATTTGAGGATTCGATGGTTGTTTAAGGTGCTGAATTTGAACAAAAACAATCGGTCACTTGGGTGTAGCGTTACGGAAGAGGCTAGACTGATATGTTGATCAAGATGCTTTTGATCTCTGATACTGACTGGCCGATAATTGATTTGGAAATCTTCAAATACTAGATTTTGTTCATCTGATAGTAAGATTTGCTCCGGCTTAAAAATGTTGAAGCCATTGATTCCACCAAAGAAAAACTCACCCGCGGCGTTCTTAAACTGAGCGTTTTGGTTGAATTCATCGCTTTGTAGGCCGTTGTCAAAATCATAGTTGCGAAAGGATCGCTTTTCTGGATCAAAACAGCTGATGCCTCGATTGGTACTGATCCACAAATTGCCAGCCTGATCTTCTAAAATGCCGTAAATAATATCATTAGGCAAGCCATCTCGCTCCGAAAAATGTTCGAAGGAAAGAAGGCCCGTAGATTCGTCCAGAATTCCGCGGTTTAAGCCACTAGAGGTTCCCACCCAAAGTCTTCCTTTGCGATCTTGATAAGTACACCGGATGATATCATTACTCAGGGACGTACTATCAGTTGGATCATGCCGATAATGAATGAATTCATCCCGGTCGTAGAGATACTGATTGAGACCATCAATGGTACAAATCCAAAGGCGGTTATCTGGCCCCTGATAAATACTTCTAACGTAGTTGCTACTAATGCTACCCGCTTTTGAAGCATCAGCTTGATAGCGCTTGAAGTTGCCGGTTTTAGGATCAAAGAGATTGAACCCAAGGTTGGTCCCTACCCACAAATTACCTCGGTGGTCTTTCAAAATAAAGCGCACTGAATTAGCAGAAATTGTTGTTGGGTCATTGGGATCATGCTGCCAATTCCGAAAAGCGGGTGATCCATCTGGCCCGATCGTCATTTTGTCTATGCCACCGGAGGTACCCAGCCAGAAGGTGTTTTGATCTTCTTGCAGGATGGCCCAGATCCGGTTGTGTGCCACGCTGTTGGCTTTATCAGGATGATGAAAGTATTGCTCGACTTCACTTCTTGCTCGATCAATCCGGTTGAGCCCATTCGAAGTACCTACCCAGATGGTTCCTTCTGCGGTTTCACAAATGGACCAAACGGCATTATGGCTGAGCAGGTCGGCCTGGCTATTTCTTACGGCATAGTGGGTGAAACGTTGAAAGGTTGGATCCAACTTCGAAACACCTGCATCATTGGTCCCGATCCAAACAATTCCGTTGTCGGCTACAAATAGGTCTATGACAAAATTGCTGGATAGGCTATAGTCATTGAAGGGGTCATGCTTATAATTTCGAAATATTGGGTTTTCTCCACGGAGCTCTTTGGGGTAGATGAAGTTGATGCCCTGGTCGGTGGCTAGTAATAATCTCCCAGATTGATCTGCTACAATATCCCAAACGACATTGCTGGAAATAGAACGTATATCTTGGTTGTCGTGTTGGAAAAGTTGTGATTGACGATTCCGGAGATCATATACCAAGAGCCCTCCATTGTCCAATCCCAGCCAAAGTCGATCCGTCTCGTCCTGATAGATGCTTATTACTTCTTGGTCCGTATGAGCGATAACTTCAGTGAATGCACCAGTGGCTGGATTGAAATTGAAAAAACTCTGATCTTCAAAGGCGACCCAGATTGTGTTGTCATTCGCTAGGTGTAGTTCATTAATATTACTGCGATGGTCAGGGTGGAGGTAGTGACGAAAGTTGTCTTGATCGGCTTGGTAGAGACTAAGTGTGCCATCTCCTCCTCCAACCCACATTTGCCCATCTGCATCTGAGATAATCTCTGCGACGAAATTGTTGCTTAGGCCTGCTGGTTTGTCATTTGCGTGTAGGTACGTTTTAAAATCATTGTGAACTCGATCAAACCGATTTAGACCGTGATCCGTGCCGATCCAAAGATTCCCCTGCTGATCTTCGTGCAATACTTGTACATCATTACTACTGAGACTATGAGCTGTTTCAGGTTGGTGGCGATAGATCGTAAAAGATTTTCCATCAAATCTATTGAGTCCATCAGCAGTTCCGAACCACATAAATCCCATGGTATCCTGAAGGATGGCTCGAACAGTAGCCTGAGATAATCCATTATCTCCACCAAGGGCCAAGCGTTCGAATCTTGGATTCAAGTTTTGGCTAATCAAGCAAGCTGGCAGGATTAGCAAGATGGATAAGGAATAATATCTCTTTAATTTACCCATTTGAAAGCCCAATGTATAGTCAATGTTAGCCGAACTACTTCCTGCTAGTTCCCTGATGAAATACCTTGAATGTATACCTGCTCTGACCACCAAAAATGGTCAGAGAACCAATTAATATTGGTAATCGTAAGTAGCCAATCCAAGCTCGCAGCCAGAGAACCAGTGATTTAGCTTCCTGACATGCGCCTGATAATGCGTCCAGACCATAACAAAAGGAAGCCCTTTGTAATAATAATAAAAATTGATTTAGCGACTTTTTGAAAGAGCCGTACTTGAGCGCTATAAGTCATTGAAAAAGGGGTGAAAATCCCACTTCACTACAAACTTTTACTAGTTCACTTCATTTTTCAAAAATGGGCTGATTTGGTGTGTTTGTAGCTATTCTTAGCGGTCAATTAAATGCCTAGTTTTTGAAAGAAATCATCTCGATAGGACTTACTCAAGCGTAGTAGTTCTCCGTTTTTCATTTGTACCTCGATCTCTCCGGCACCCCCATAGATGACTTCGTTGAGGAATTGAAGATTTATAATGGAGGACCGATGTATGCGGATAAATTGTTCCAGGTCCAATTTGGTTAAAATGGAGGTGAGTGTTTCTCGTAAAAGATATTTCTTATCGGTCGTAAATATCTCGATATAGTAACCTGAACCAGTGATATACTGGATATCATCCATATCCACGAAGCTAATCTTACCAGACGATTTCAAGGGCAGCATTTTGGAACGATTAGCCTGAGGTGCATTGGGTTGACGTAGGTAATTCAGCAGAGCACTAAGTTCTTGGTTAGGTGATTTCTGTTGTTGTCGAAGATTGTTTAAGGCATTCTCTACGGACAAATGAAATCTTTCGTCTTTGAAGGGCTTGAGCAAATAGTCGAAGGCAAAAACGTCAAAAGCCTTGATGGCATACTTGTCGTAGGCGGTAATAAAGATGACCATGGGCAACGCTTCTGTAGCTAGTGCCTCCAGGACTTCAAAGCCGGTCATGTCTTTCATTTGGATGTCTAAAAAGATAAGATCAGGTTGGAGATTTCTGATCTTTTCGATCGCATCGGTACCGGTCTTACATTCGCCGATGATGTCGATATCCTGCACTGCAGTCAAGAGATGACGTACTCTTTGCCTGGCTAAAGCCTCATCATCGATGATCAATACCCGTACCATATTCTCAGAAAAAGATAGTTTTAGGTTAACTTAAATACAGTCTTCATCGACACTTGATTTATCCGGATTGTTGAAATCAAGGCAGTAAGCGTGTACTGAGCTGAAAAGGCTCAAACTGACTTAAACCAGTTCATTTTCACTCATTTGTACATCCGAAGTACAGGGAATTTCGATAAAATTTCTCACACCTGGGTATAGGTTTTCGACGGAAAACACGAATTGATCGCCATATAGTGATTTTAGGCGGGCAAAGGTATTACTCAATCCCATGCCGGTATGAAAGACTTGCCCTTCTTCCTCTGCTGTTAACCCCTTGCCGTTATCGGTGATGCTGATTTGCATATGACCATTGGATCTAGCCAGTTGTATTCTGATCTTTAGTTGAGTGTGATTGCGAGAGAAGCCATGTTGGATAGC
The DNA here is from genome assembly GCA_019634045.1 of Saprospiraceae bacterium. Lineage (GTDB taxonomy): Bacteria > Bacteroidota > Bacteroidia > Chitinophagales > Saprospiraceae > DT-111. The sequence goes on along the minus strand of JAHQWA010000622.1, from coordinate 9,479 downwards.
GTTTTCTACTAAGGGCTGAAGCAATAGACTCGGAATTTGGGCTCTTTCTAAATTGGAACCAATATCCCATTCTACCTCAAGGTCTTCCGAGAAACGCGTTTTTTCAATGCTGACATACTTCTTTAGAATCTGCAACTCTTTAGATAGGGGAACAAGGTGCATCTCTTTATCGCTATTCTCCAATACCTGCCGAAGGAGATCCCCTAAGTCGGCCACCATCTCCTTGGCTCGTTTTACATCAATGTCCATCAAGGAGGCAATGCTGTTGAGGGTGTTAAAGAGAAAATGCGGGTGAAGTTGGGATTGCAAAATCTTTAAGCGAGTTTCAAGTAGTTGACTTTGCATTTCCGATCGCTGAATCTTATTAATGCTGTCACGCTGGAAGTAGTAATAAGAGTAGGTGAAACTGACGGTGACGAGATAAAGTAAGAAGAGCTTGTCCGTATTCATCAGGTACCAGTAAAAGATATTTTTCCCAGAGCTTGGCAGCGGATCTTCTGATCCCAATAAGGCGGAAAGTAGAAGGATACAAGAGTACCAAATGACGGAGGTAAGCAAGGCAAAGAAAAAGTGAATCGTTACAATCCTGGACCAGGATTTGTTCTCTAACAGAAATCGCCTGGTCGTTTGTACAATCAGGACGATAAAAGCTAATCCAATGAGCCAGGATACCAATCTGTCCTGCAGGAGTTCTGGCCAATTGATTTCCATCTCGTCCAATTGCAGCATAGCATAGATACGCAACAAAGTGAAGGCTTGAATGATGGAGTAGAGTCCTATGATGGACAGTGTTAGCCATTTATCTGGAAGATAGAGCTTTGCCTTATTGGACATGCGAATACTTTAGTTAAAGCAAAAATACGCTTCTTTACCTGAGTCTGTCAATCCTTTGCTGCAAGCTTTGTGAAATTCGCTGCAAGAATGGGGCCATTGGCAGCATTGACCTTTTTGAGCGTTGAATTATCACTTAATTTGTACCTATTAATTCAATGTGGCACAAGTAAGTCACCCGACTAAAATGCTGTATAGAGAGGAGAGACGGGAGCAGTGCTCCCGCCCTAAAGAATGAGCAGCCCTCATTTTCTTTTCTGTGAAATAGTGAGCAGCCATTATTTCACAGGCTGGTCAAAAAAGTCTTTTTACCAGTGAGAGTTTTATACCGGAGGGCTGCTTTCTTTTTTCCATTCCTACTTCTTCACCTAATTTTATCCTATCTTTGCTTGTAATTATTACCTCCAGCACCCGCCTGAGAATCCGGTAATGATCCGATTGGCAACTTCCTGCCGCAAGTATGCATTGCGCAATTCTATAGCGACTAACAATTACATTGAAACCAAAAGCGACTTAACTCTAGGTAAATTCAACGCAAAAACTTATAGATATCTCTGCCCATTGTTGGGGATAGGAGATATCCTTGCTCAACTGTTATTGCAAAGCTTAGAGCTACAGTGCGATCCCTCCTAAGCATGTAGTAAAAGACCGTATCAGGAAAGTATGGAATGCCTAAGGTAGTTGGTACTATACAGTGGTATTCCGCACTGCCGGAGATCCTCCGACTGGATCACAGGGTAAGCTTCTGCAAGATGCTTAGCAGGGATGTTCTTGTACCCCAACTTGAATAGTCTGCATCAAGCCAGGTGGCGAAAAGGTAAATCGAAAACCAACAAGCAACAATAATGATTTATCCTACCCAATGCGGGCTCGCGAGTGACTATCATTCCGGGTCCGTTTTTTTAAGCACAAACTTTGAACTCCAGCTGTAGGAAATGGCGCCTACCAATACATTGACTAATCCAAGCAGACTTTCAACAGGTTTATCCACTAACAGATAGATCATTATCCATAGACTGAAGGCTATGAATATCAACTGGAACCAAGGGAAGGCCGGACTCTTATACGCTCCCTCATCTCCCCGTTTTTGCCAACGTAAAACCAAAACGCCAGCGACACTAAGTGTGGTGAAAAGTTGAAGGATGAAGCCACTATAGATTAATAGCTGTTCGAAAGAACTGGTTACCACCATGAATAGACTGATGGTGGCCTGTAGTACTATGGCTCTGACTGGGATACCGTTGGTGTTTTCTTTGGCAAAATACCGCCAATTGCGGTACTCTCTCGCCATTGCCTGCGTTACCCTGGGACCCACCCACACCATGGCGCTAATACTTGCAATCAAAAGTAAGGCGATGAGTACGCTGATGGTACGTCCCCCCGTTTGACCAAACATAATCTGTGCGACCACATGGCCTACATCTACCTTATTCTTTAGTTGACCGATCGTAGCTTGATTGAGAAACGAAAATTGGAGCAGGACAAATAAGACGCCAACTAGCAAGGTTCCACCTATCAGGGCTCGCGGTAAATTTTTCTTAGGAGAGTCAATTTCCTCAACGATATAGGCTGCGGCATTCCAACCTGAAAAGGCATAGGTGACGTAGATCAAAGAAACTGCATAGGCTGGGCTAAAGATCTCCCCCTGCCAACTACTGGAAAAATTGATCGCATTATTCGGGGTGTACAAGGTGACCCCAAAAAATATTAAGAAAAGAATCAGGAATATCTTTACTAAGGTTAGTACATTTTGAAAGAAACTGCTCTGTTGGACACTGAAGGAATGAACAATAGATATGACTAGAATCGCACCAATGGCAATCATTTGTCCAGGCCAATCCATGATATCCTGCAGATAAGCTCCCATAGCCATGGCTGAAAGTGCGATAGAGGCAGCAAAACCCACCGTCATGGACACCCATCCGGAGAGATAGCCCAAAAAAGGATGATAGATCTGTGATAGGAAATGATACTCGCCTCCAGATTTAGGTAAGCGAGTGCCCAGTTCGGCATAAGAGAAAGCCCCAAGCAAAGAAAAAAGGGCTCCAATGACCCAGAGGGAAAGGATTGTCCAGGTATTGTGCAGAGACTGCAGTTGAAACCCCAAGCTAGAAAAAACACCCGTGCCGACCATATTGGCGATTACAATTGCCGCTGCGCTACGCCATCCGATTTTCCTGCTTTCCGCCATACGATGAGATGAGGGCGTTTTTAATCCGGAGCTTGATGATCCGAATAAATCCCTGACTTCTGTTTTCTTGACCATAAATCTACAGGATTTTGTGGGGCTGGTGTTTTTCTTGTATGGTCTTAACGAAAGGATAACAATTAATATGTGTGAATAACAGGTTAAAGGCAGGTTAAAAACTTTTAGTCGAAGTCAATCGTCCTTTAATAGAATTCTTGTCGTAGGTATGCTAATCTTTTGCTTGCAAATTGTAAATTGGGCGTATCTATATTTACTTATCCGAATAAAATCTAGTTCAAAAACACGATTCATGAATCACCGACAACTCCTAAGTTTACTAAGCGGCTTAGTCTTCGTATTGCTTTCCGTTCAGTTATCTGCACAAGTTAATGCTCGATTGTTTCGACATGCCGATGTCTCCCAAACTCATATTGCCTTCGTATATGGAGGGGATATTTGGGTCGTTCCCAAGGAAGGGGGGCTAGCAGCAAAGCTAAGTTCTCCGGCCGGAGAAGAGTCTGCACCAAAGTTCTCTCCAGATGGTAAGCAGATCGCCTTTAGCGGCAATTATGATGGGAATACAGATGTTTATGTAGTCCCTACCATGGGGGGAATTCCGAAACGCTTAACCTTTCATGGTATGCGTGATGGGGTGCTGGATTGGAGTCCAGATGGCCAAAATATTCTATTTGTTACCTCTAGAGCAAGTGGAAGACAGCGTTTTAGTCAATTCTTCAGCGTACCTGCCGCTGGAGGTATGGCGGAAAAGTTGCCACTGGCCTACGGCTCTTTTGCTTCCTACTCACCAGATGGGCAAAAACTCGCATTTACCTATACTTCACGTATTAGCCGCAGCTGGAAAAGATATAGAGGTGGAGCTACTGCCGATATTTGGACCTATGATCTCAAAAGCAATAAGGCTGAATTAATCGTAAAGAATGAAGCCAATGACGAATTGCCAATGTGGAGTGGAGATAAGGTCTACTTCCTTTCTGACCGTGGGCGTAACAAACGTTATAATATCTGGTCTTATGATACCAAGACCAAGAAGACTGCACAGCTGACCAAGTTTAAAGATTACGATGTACATTTTCCTTCAGTAGGACCTTCCGAACTCGTGTTTGAAGCGGGCGGGAAGTTGTACCTGATGGACTTGTCCAACAATAAGTATAAAGAAGTAAAAATCGACGTTGTCAGTGACTTAGCAAGCTTGGCACCAAGAACTGAAAGTGTTTCAAACTTGATGACTAATGCTTGGATCTCGCCAGCGGGGAATCGGGTAGTGGTGGAAGCTCGCGGGGAATTATTCTCTGTACCGGCCAAAGATGGATATGTGACAAATTTGACCAACACCTCAGGGGTGGCGGAACGTTCTCCAGCTTGGTCGCCAGATGGACGCTACATTGCCTATTGGAGTGATCGCTCGGGAGAATACGAACTTACCTTGATGGATATGAAAGAAAAAGGTAAGGAGGAAAAGATCTCTAGCTATGGGGCTGGATTTAGATATCAATTGTACTGGTCTCCTGATAGTAAGAAATTGGTTTGGACAGAAGGGAATATGAAGATCCGAATGTACGATAGAGATACCAAAGCTACCAAGACGGTTGATACCGGCCTAGACTTTTTCGAAGGAACGGCAAGAGGTTTTGAAGTCACGTGGTCAAGTGATAGCAAATGGTTTGCTTACTCTCGCACTTCAGATACGGGTAATAGCGCTATTTATGCCTATGATATTCCTGAGGCGAAACTGCATCAATTGACCTCTGGTTTTTATGCTGACCAGAATCCTAGTTTTGATCCAGATGGTAAGTATCTATACTTTTCAACCAACCGGAATTTTTCTCCGATGTATGGAGATTTTGACAATTCCTGGACCTATCCGAATGCTACTCAAATTGCTGTAGCGACCTTGAGAAAGGATGTAGCTTCTCCGCTTGCTCCAAAGAACGATGAAGTGAAGATCAAAGAAGAGAAGGAAGATAAAGAGGAGAAAAAGGACGAAAAGAAAGAAGATAAAAAAGAAGAAACCGCTGAGGCCAGTAAAGAGGGAGAAGACAAAAAAGACGAAAAGAAAGAAGATCCAAAATTGGAGATCGACTTAGACGGTTTCGAAGAACGCATAGTCATCTTACCTCCAAGAGCGGGGAACTACGGTGGACTGCATGCCGTAAAAGGGAAGCTAGTCTATGTACAATTTCCTCCAAGTGGATCTCAGGGGGCACAACCTATCGTCAAATACTTCGACTTGAAATCTCGGGAAGAGAAAAAGATTATTGACGGCGTTTTTAACTTCCAGATTTCTTCCAATGGTCAGAAAATGATGGTGATGCAAAGGGGACAATTGGGTATCATCAGTGTGGCTCCGGGGCAGAAGATCAAAAAGCCATTACGAACCCGTGAGATGGAAATGACGGTGAACCCCAAGGAAGAATGGCAACAGATCTTTAATGATACTTGGCGATTCGAACGAGATCTATTTTATGATACCAATATGCACGGAGTTGATTGGGGCGCTATGCGTCAATTGTACGGTAGCTTAGTAAAAGATGCCACCACTCGAGAAGACCTCAATTTTATCATTGGGGAGCTAATTGGTGAATTAAATGCATCTCATACCTATCGGGGGGGAGGAGATACGGAGCGTAGTAAGCGCAAGAATGTAGGTTACCTAGGTATTGATTGGGGCATGAAGAATGGCAAATTCCAGATTGCAAAGATCATTAAGGGTGCGCCCTGGGATGCCGAGGTGCGTTCGCCGCTAGCCATGCCTGGTGTTGATGTGAAAGCAGGTGATTATATCCTATCGGTCAATGGCCGCAGCTTGGATACCAGCAAGGAACCTTATGCAGCTTTTGAAGGCCTAGCAGGAAAAACAGTTGCCCTAGAGATCAATTCACACGAATCAGCAGATAGTGCACGTACTGTAGTAGTGGATCTAATGCGAGGAGAAACTCGGCTTCGCCACTTAGCTTGGATTGAAGGAAATCGCAAGCGAGTTGAAGAAGCTACGAATGGCCAAGTGGGTTATGTCTATGTTCGCAGCACCGGGATTGATGGTCAAAATGAATTGGTAAGACAATTCATGGCGCAATATCGCAAGCCGGGCATGATCATCGATGAGCGCTTTAATAGTGGGGGACAGATTCCAGATCGTTTTATCGAATTGTTGAACAGACCAGCGCTAGCCTTCTGGGCGGTGCGTGATGGTCAGAACTGGCAGTGGCCTCCGGTGGCTCACTTCGGTCCTAAAGCAATGTTGATCAATGGCTGGAGTGGATCAGGAGGAGATGCTTTCCCAGATTACTTCCGTAAGGCAGGATTAGGACCAATTATCGGTTCAAGAACATGGGGCGGATTAATTGGAATCTCCGGTTCGCCAGGCTTGATTGATGGCGGTTCGGTCACAGTGCCAACCTTTAGAATGTATGACCCTGATGGGGAATGGTTCAAAGAAGGATACGGGGTAGCTCCGGATATCGACGTTCCAGAAGACCCTACTCAGTTGGCAGCCGGTGTAGATACACAGCTGGAAAGAGCGATTCAGGAAGTACTGAATGGTTTGAAGAAAGAACCAGCCATTGGCAAAGAACCAGCTGCGGAGATTCGTAGTAAATAAGCTTGATAGTGAGTTGTTTATAGCAGCTCGCTGCTAAATAGGCCTATAAGGGGGGAAGGAAGACAGAATATCTTACATTTGTCTTCTTTCCTCCCTTATTCATTTAATGCCACAGGTATGAAACAGAATGCTCTGATTATTGGCCTCATTTTGTTGACTTTCTTTGTCATCTCTTTCTTGACGAATATGATCGGGCCTTTGGTGCCAGACATTATCAAGAGTTTTGATCTGAGTTTGACGTTGGTGGCTTTGTTGCCTTTTGCCTTTTTTATCGCTTATGGTTTGATGTCTATCCCTTCGGGCATGCTCATTGAGCGTTTTGGAGAGAAAAAGGTGATCCTTTCGGCCTTTGGGTGCGCATGCTTGGGGGCATTTCTGTTTGCCTCTAGTCCTTCATACGGCATGTACATTGTGTCCTTATTCTTCATTGGAGCGGGCATGGCGATGCTTCAGGTGGCCATTAATCCGCTGCTTCGGGTAGCTGGAGGAGAATCCAACTTTGCCTTTAATTCCGTCATCGGCCAGTTGTTTTTTGGATTGGCCTCCTTTCTAAGTCCACTCATGTACACGTACCTGGTGCTTAATATTGGGAAATCCGTAGAGGGGAAAAATGCCATTGTTCGCTTGTTGGAGGGGGTTGTACCTGCTGACCTACCCTGGATATCTTTGTATTGGGTGTTTGCGGTAGTGGCTCTGCTAATGATTGTGATAGTGGCTATTGTGCGTTTCCCGAAGGTAGAACAAAAAGAAGTGTATAAGGTCGGGGCAATTACGCTTCACTTGGAGTTATTGAAGAATCCCACGGTAATTAAGTATTTCCTAGCCATCTTTGCTTATGTAGGTATGGAGCAAGGTATCGCGAACTGGATATCTAAATTCCTAGAAACTTATCATAATGTAGACCCTCAAACGACGGGAGCGAGCACTATCTCCTGGTACTGGGGACTAATGACAGCAGGTGCTTTATTGGGCTTGGCGTTGCTGAAGGTATTGGATAGTCGAAAAGTATTGATCCTCTTTACGGGAGCAGCAATGGTGTGCCTAGCTATCAGTTTATTTGGGCCTACGCATATCATCTTGACTACTTTCCCTTTGATTGGTTTTTTTGCTTCCGTGATGTGGTCCGTGATAATTTCCTTAGGGTTGAACTCGGTAAAAAGCCACCATGGCTCGGTTTCAGGAATCTTAGTAACGGGGATAGCGGGAGGAGCGATTGTGCCGCTTATTGTTGGTGGTTTAGGAGATGTTTTTGGCCTCCGAATGGGGATGCTTTTCCTTTTTGTGGCAATGGGATATATTTTCAGTATTGGATTTTGGGCTAAGCCTTTTGTCACCAATAAAACGATAAAATTAGGTATAGACGGATGGCGTTAGTGAAGTAAAAAGCGCGCCCAAGTGGGATTTTCTATCCACCCCAGTCCAGTTGATCGATAAAAAATACAGATGAAATGGTTTGGGAAGTCCCCAAACCATTCTACATCAAATATATTTAGGCTATGATTTTATTTAGTACAGGTATCTGTGCTCTTTCGATCCATAGTGCGATAGCGGAAGTGATAAATACGATCACTGCCATCGTGAACAAGGCGCCTCCATCTCCATTATAATTGATACCCAAGATGGTTAGGTGAGAGAAGATAGCCCCACTAATTACCCCCAAGCTAATCACCGCTCCAATCCAAGCTGTACGAGGAACCAATAGCAAAATTCCCGCGATCAATTCTACTATCCCCGTTCCGATCCTACCAATGGGCTCCATACCCAACATCGTGAATAATTCTACTGATTCAGGTGCCGCTGAAAATTTGAAGAAAAGTGTTTGCAAAAGAATAACGGCGGCGATGATTCTGCTTACCCAGGAAATGATGTTCTGTGACTTGGTTCTCATGATTGATTGTTTTTAGTTTCAATAAGATTCCGGACGTTGTTTCGCCCTTTGTTCACCTATAAAATGCTTATCCAAGCCCCGAAGTTGAAGCCATAACTATCGCCGTCAGGACAGTTTTTAGGCCTAATTGTTAAGATCAACTTAAAAGGGTAGTGGAGCGGACTTTTCTTGCCCAGACTATTTAGATTAGTACATCATTATCACCCTTATAAAAACCAAAAATGAAGTACACCATCTTCGCTGTTCTCCTCCTACAACTAGTTCTTTCCCCAAGGCTAAATGGACAAGAAAAAGATGATTTCACCACCATTACAGGTCAAATACAAGACCTTGAGACCAAGGAACCACTCTCTTTCGCTTCGATTTACCTCTTGGGTACGACCGTTGGCACCACTTCGAACACGGAAGGGGAATTTATCTTCCATATTCCAAGGGACTTGCCTAATGATACATTGGTCGTCTCTTTGATTGGATACAATACCCTCAAGAAGAAGCTAGCTCATTTAGTAAAGGATGAAGTATTCTTTCTCGAACAGAATACCGTAGAATTAACAGAGATCGTAGTGACTGACGAAAAGCGATTGACAGCGAAGGAGATTGTACAGAAAGCTTATCGAGCGCTTCCACAAAACTATCCAAGCGAACCGTATATCTTAGAAGGTTTTGTGAGAGACTTGCAAAACGAGGATGATGCATATGTAGAGTACATGGAATGCGCGGTAAAAATGAAGTACCAAAGGTATAATTTGGCAAGAAGACCCCAGGTAGAATTACAGGCAGTAAGACGGAGCTATATAGCTAAAAAGCACCCTTGGAATAAAGGGCAAGAAAGGAAGAATACCATTGTGGATATTGTGGAGGATGAGTTTATCCGGTACAATTATGGCCCTATTAGAGCTAAAGGAGGCTGGAAGTACGAAATTGAAAGTGTCCTTCCCTATGATGGCCGCTTT
>JAHQWA010000621.1 GCA_019634045.1 Saprospiraceae bacterium | reverse complement strand
TCTTGATAGTTTTCGTGGCCTTTTCCTGCCACCAGGATGATATCACCTGCATTTGCCAGCTGGCTCGCCAAGCGAATGGCTTGTTTTCGATCTACCTGCTGCATAGACTTTCGTTCCAAGTCCTGCGATAAGCCCGCGACCATATCCGAAATGATTGACATGGGTTCTTCGGTCCGGGGATTATCCGAGGTTAGGATAGCTATGTGACTTAAGCGAGCCGCTATGGTTGCCATTTTCGGTCGCTTGGCTTTGTCTCGATCTCCTCCACAGCCTACCACAGTAATGACTCGTCCTTGCCCTTCTCGGAGATGGTGAATCGTTTCCAATACCTTTTCCAGCGCATCGGGCGTATGAGAGTAGTCGACAATACCAATGATCCGATGTTGTGGAGCAATAACTTGCTCAAACCGTCCAGGTACTGCTCTCAATTCGCTTAGGGCAGATAAAACCTCCATCTTTTCCTGGCCCAATTGTACCGCTGCTGCGTAGACTGCTAGCAAATTGTAGGCATTGAACTCACCTATTAGATGACTATAAAAATCGAAGCCATCCAAATTCAGATGCAAGCCAGTCAACGCATTCTCGATGATCCTAACTTTGTAGTCAGCCAATCTTCGAAGGCTGTAGCTTAGGATTTCGGCACGCGTATTTTGGACCATCACTTTGCCTCGCTTATCATCGATATTAGTGAGTGCAAAGGCCTGCTTCGGCAGTTGATCAAAGAACATTTTTTTGGCTTCCAAGTAAGCCTTGAAAGATCCGTGATAATCCAAGTGATCATGACTCAGATTAGAAAAAATCCCTCCGGCAAAATGTAGGCCACTACTGCGTCCTTGATCGATCGCATGAGAGCTTACTTCCATAAATGCAAAGGCACAACCTTCTTCAACCATTTCGCGCAAGCATTCATTTAGCTTCACCGCATCGGGTGTAGTCAAATTAGTACTCAGCACACGCTCATTAATCCGGTTTTCTATGGTGGACAATAAGCCTACCTTGTACCCTAACTTTCGAAACAACTGGTAGAGTAGCGTTGCGGTAGTGGTCTTCCCATTAGTCCCGGTAACGCCTACTAGCTTCAGCTGCTTGGAAGGCTCGCCTAGGAAACGGCTGGCTATTTCACCCAAGGTCCGGCCAGCATGCGCTGCCAGAAGGTAGGTACACCCGGTTTGCAATTGCTCAGGCAATTTTTCACAAACAATGGCGATTGCTCCTTTTTCCAGTGCCTGTGGGATAAACTGATGTCCATCCACTTGCGTTCCAACTTGTGCTACGTAAAGGCTTCCAGCTTCGACTTTTCGTGAGTCAAAGGTGACTGAAATAATATCCTTGTCAATATCCCCTATCACTTCTTTTAGCGACAGGCCATCTATGATCTTACTCAGATTCATCTTAGATCATGTTTAAAATTCCATCAAGCGGCTGCGAGCGTCAAATTTTCTCCGGAGCTTCCTTAGAAACCCTCGCCATATCTTCCTGCTATGTCTACGATTTTTGCCTCACTGAGTACAAAATTTGCTCGCGCTCACACAATCATGAAAATTTAATCCTGATTTTAATTCAACCTAAGGGTAATGGTTTGATTCCGCGGATCAGTCCCAGGTATTAAAGACTGTCGCACCACCTTCCCTGCTCCGTCAATTTTCACTTTCACACCTAGGTTTTCCAATTGATACAATGCATCTCTCAAGCCCATTCCCACTACATTAGGAATCTTCCCTTCCGGCATGCTCCGGCGTTCCAGCAAAACACTATCCCGACCTTCTCTTCGCATAGTCACAACTAGCGGCGTTGCTGGATCCCCTACGGGTTGAATACCTAGGTATTTTAGTACCACATTCATATCTTCTCTTCTACCAATATCCATATGCGGTAATTGGTTGGTCGTCCAATGCAGAGCAGTGGTAGGTTCGATGATGGGATCGTGTAAGTCCGTCAAAGAATCAAAGCATTTGTCTGCAATTTCTCGGAAAATAGGCCCTGCTACATCCCCGCCATAGAAACCAGCTCTCCTGGGGCGTCGAATCACGACAATCGTTGAATACCTTGGATTCCTAGCAGGAAAATATCCTGCGAAGGAAGCTTGATAACCACCGATTCTTGTCCCTTTATCTGTTCGCCGATAGTCGATTTGGGCTGTACCGGTTTTTCCTGCAAAGGTGTATCGACTCGTTTTGAGCTTTGCTGCCGTCCCGTTCTCCACCACTCCCACTAGTAAGCTCTGCAATTGTTCGATCGATTGCTTCGAGGCAATTTGACGTTTGATCACCGTCGGTTTAAAAGTCTCCACTGTTTGGCCGTAGCGCTGAATTTCTGTCACCAGAAGCGGTTTCATCTGCTGGCCACCATTAGCGACGGTATTGTAGAAATTCAACAACTGCAGCGGCGTAATCAGCAACTCATAACCTGTTGACATCCAAGGCAAAGTAGTACCACTCCATTGGTCATCCGTCGTGTTATAAGCTTCTTTGATCAAGGGATTCTTCTCTCCTTCCAAATCAATACCCGTAGCCAAATGCAGATTGAATTGATGCATGCGTTCTATGAAGAGCGCTGCTGCTTTTTCATCATTGGCCTTGGTCCTGGTACCGTAGTTCTCTTGTACCAGTTTTGCAATCCCGACATTTGATGAAATTTCAAAAGCCCGGCGTACAGAAATGGTATCGAGATTAGCACTATTGGAGTAGGAGTCTTCCATCTCCCGATCATAGAATTCTTTTCGGCCCTTTTCAATATCAATGGAATCCGTGGACAGGTTTACAAAGCCATCCTCTAGCAAAGCCAGCATACTAGCCGCCTTAAAGGTTGAGCCAGGTTCTGTCCGAGTTCCGATGGCATGATTATAAGATTCATACCAACCCGTCTTTCCTCGCTCGATATTTGCGATTGCCTTAATTGCTCCGGTATTCACTTCCATTACCATGGCCACTCCCCAATCTGCATCGTGTGTCTGCATGCCTTTGAGTAGGGCTTCTTCGGTAATATCTTGGATATTGACATCTAAGGTGGTGAGGATATCATCCCCGTTTTTCGGTTCTATGGAACTTAGATTTTCAAGTGGCATCCAAAGGTCTCTTTTGCGATCTAGTGGGATCATCATTTGTGTTCCCGGTTGACCGCCTAGAACTTCGTCATAGAAGCTTTCCAAGCCGATATCGGTGGCTTGGTCTCGTACATAACCAATGGTTCGTCTTGCCAATAGCCCGAAAGGTCTTTTCCTCTCGTTTCTTTTTCTTGCGATCAATCCCCCTCTAAACTGACCTAAGTTGAAAAGGGGGAATTGCTCTACTTTCTTTTTTTCCGAATAAGAGACACGCGACTTCAGTAAGACATTCCGATTTTTTCTAAAATTGACGGTATCTCTCAGTTGAAACAGATAATCATACGCTGCTCCTACGGTATAGTCGGTATCGATATAGTTAGCAAAGCAGTGTGCCAAAGAATCCACATTGGCGAGAAAATCATCCTCTGTGGGGGTTAGCGGGTCCCAATACAAGTCAAAAATGGGTACATCAGTCGCCAAGAGGCTACCATCGGCAGCCATAATATTTCCTCGTTCTGCTTCGATATCTCTTTCTACAATGAAGTTGTTTCGCCCGACGTCCCGCCAATCTTCTCCCTCGATCACACCGATCTTTATGGTATAATAAACGAGTGTGAGGGCGGCTGGGGTGACCAAGCCGAAAAGCAGAAAATAAACCCGATACAAAACTTCATTCTTAATGTCCATTTTGTGCCTTTCTCATTGTAGTTGTTGCGAAGCCTACTCCGCTAGTGATCATTTGATCACAATCTTTTTCGGTTTTCCTCTTTGCAATCGAAGACCTTCTGGGCGAACCCGATCAGCCACTTCCGACTGCATGCTGTTGTACATATTTTCGGATTGCAAGGACATATAGTACCAGCGCAATTCCTTGGTTTCTTTTTGTAGAAGCTGAATCCGCATCACACTTTTCTCTGCGTAGTGCGCATTTGCGATATAAACGATGGCTAGAAAACCTAGAAAAGCCAAGAAGGGTAAATTCTTTAGAATAAACCCGGTAATCATATGCCCTAAATCGGCCATTTGAAAACTTTTCTTCTTTGCCATTTCTTTGCGTTTATAGTTCTTTTAAAGCAGCTACTCGTAGTTTGGCAGACCTAGATCTTGGATTGCGATGCAGTTCTTCCTGCTCAGGCAAAATGGCCTTTCGGCTGATCAAGTCAAAAGGGCGATGAATGTTCCCATAAAAATCCTTTTCGGGTTCGCCGGACATATTGCCCGCCTTCATAAATCGCTTTACCATCCGATCCTCAATCGAGTGATAGGTGATAATGGCCAAACGTCCTCCTGGCTTAAGCAGTTCCATGCTCTGCTGCAAGAAGTCCTCTAAAGCCCCCATCTCGTCGTTCACCTCAATCCGCAAGGCTTGAAAAACTTGGGATAAATAGCGAAGGCGTTGCCCCTTAATGATGGGGTCAAGTAAGGCCAGGAAGTCTCCGATGGTCTGCAAGGGATGATCACGCCTCAACTCAACGATGCGCGCCGCTAGGGTTTTTGAATTCCTCACCTCCCCTAGCTCACTAAATACACGAACTAAGTCTTGTTCGCCGTATTCCTGCAGGATCGTAGCTGCCGTGGTACCAGTTCCCTGGTTCATCCGCATATCCAGTTCTGTATCAAAACGATAGGAAAACCCCCTTCGGCCTTCGTCCAATTGAAAAGAAGAAACGCCAAGGTCAGCTAAAATCCCATCTACTTTCTCGACCTTATATAGACGGAGAAAACGCTTCATGAATCGGAAGTTATGCTGTACGAAAGTAAAGCGATCATCATCCGGAACATTCTGCGCCGCATCACCATCTTGATCGAAGCCCAACAGGCGACCATTGTCCCCTAAGGCGTTCAAGATGAGAGCAGAGTGCCCTCCGCCACCGAAGGTGGCATCGATATAAATCCCGTCTGGTTTTATAGCTAGGGCATCAATAGATTCCCCGGCCAAAACCGGAACGTGGTATGACATTACAGATTGATATTGTTGTCCAATTTGCCTAAAACATCATCAGCTAAATCAGAAAAATCGGTCGGCTCCTGATCTAGCATGGTATCGTATTCGTCCTTAGCCCATATTTCGATTCTGCCATTATAGGCTGACAGAATTAAATCCTTTTCAATCCCGGAGTATTCCAGTAAGCGTTTGGGAATCAAAATCCGATCAGCACTGTCTATCAACAACTCCTGCGCCCCTCGATAAAAGTACCGGACAAAATCTCGGTTCTTTTTGTTGTACAAATTTAAGGCATTTACCTCTTCGCTGATCTGTTGCCATACAGCTTCCGGGTACAACATCAAGCATTTTTCAAATCCGCGGTTGATGACAAATCTATGCTTCTCTCCCTCTCCCAGCTGGTTGATCAAACCACTCGGCATCCTCATGCGCCCTTTGGCGTCGATTTTGCACTCATATTCTCCTAAAAGTTGTTTGATTTCCACTGTTTACACCATTGGATATTCAAATGTAACAACTTTCAACACACTTTACCACTTTTTCCCACCTTTTTTTACATTTCTCCCCCCTTTTACACACCTAAACACGGTGTTAAACTTAATTTATAATCAAAAAAATTACAATAATTGATCAAAAAACGATCATATTAGCATTATAATTCATATAAAAGACCTGCTTTTATCCTGAAAAGTGGGAAAAGGTGGGAAGAATTGGGCCGGTTTATAGGAAACGCTAGCCCCGAAAGCTAAAAACAGCACTCGTAGGGTGGAAACTTGTGGGAAAAATATACATCAACTGGCCTCCACTACTAGATCTGTAGTGGTTATTGGAATAAGCTGCCAATTACAATTAACTATTATTCTACTGAGGAAGGAGTCAAACTCTTATAGGAAGAGAAGAAACTTTGCCAACGCATCTGAATAACTCCTAGGATAGCCTCTTTGACAATACCTTTTGACATCTTCGACACGCCCTCTATTCGATCCGTAAAGGTAATTGGTACTTCTTTGATCTTAAATCCTAGGGTGAATGCGGCGAACTTCATTTCAATTTGAAAGGCATATCCGACAAAGCTGATTTTATCTAAATTGATATTTTCGAGCACTTTACGGCTGTAGCAGATAAAGCCAGCAGTTGGATCCTTGACGGGCATCCAGGTAATTAATCGAACATACAAAGAAGCCCCATAAGATAAAAAGATACGATCGAAGGGCCAGTTTTCTAGTTTTCCTCCTTTGACATAACGGGAGCCAACGGCCAGATCCCCACCCTGTTCCTGACAAGCGGCCAATAGACGCGCCAGGTCATTCGGATTATGGGAAAAATCGGCATCCATCTCAAAAAAATAATCATAGTCTCGCTCCAAGCCCCATTTGAATCCTGCTATATAGGCTGTACCTAGCCCAAGCTTACCGCTCCGTTCGTAAATAAACAATTGGCCAGGAAACCGTTCCTGTTGTTCTTTTACCAATTGGGCGGTGCCATCAGGAGAACCATCATCTACAATCAGTAGATGAAAGGGAGTAGAAAGCGAAAAAACAGTTTCGATCATACGAACGATATTTTCTCGCTCATTGTAGGTGGGAATGATAACTAAGCTCTTTGCCAAAGTATCGCCAATTCTCGGGTTTGTAAAGTCTAATGCAACTTGTCCATCCACATTCTATGTGGTGTTATTTATATCTAACAAGTTGAATCTTATCTTGTTGTTGCCTAATGCTTAATCACGCTAACTTTAGAAAGTAAGACGTTGCAGACAGTATCTGAACTATTGTCTTCAATTTCGGCGTCAAATATAGGCTAATTTTTTTTGTTTTAGCCCGTAAGAAAAACACATAGCTGAAAGAATGCTGCAAGATGTCAAACACTTTCTCTGTTTGCTCAAATAGAATGGACCATCTAGAATAATAACGAAGGATCTTTAGAAAGATTGGAGTGTTAAATAATTTACAGCTTTGGACTTTCTCGTGAGTCCACCTTGGAGGCTGTATCGGAAAAAACTATTTTTACCGGCGAATCAACACAGCTGTGAAACTCATGCGCAATTCGCTCTGTTCTCCTACCTATATTTACTCCAAGTCCACTACAATTGTTGCCTTCTTATTGCTATTCTTTTATTGTCCCTTCCAGTCAAAGGCGCAATTACCCTCTGATTTCTATGATACACCAGTGCTTACTAATTCGTTCGATTTTGCCATAGGAATGACTTTTGACCAGGAAGGCCATATGTTTGTCTGGGAAAAAGCGGGTAAAGTTTGGGTTGTTGAACCCGATGGGAAGAAGCGGGAACAACCCCTACTGGATATCAGTGAAGAGGTATCCAATTGGAAAGATCATGGCTTGATGGGCTTTACCCTAGATCCTAACTTTAATCTGAATGGTCGTTTTTATCTCCTATATGCGGTAGATCCCTACTATTATCATCATCACGATTCCCCAACTTATCAGCCTGATTCCTCCATCACCTTTCAACCGACTATCGGTCGGGTGACTCGCTACACGGCGGATGTTACTAGCAATCTCAGTGCTGTATTACCTGGTAGCAGAAAAATACTTCTGGGGGAGGATATGTCTAATGGCATCCCCATCTACTTTAGTTATCATGGCCTGGGAGATCTGATTTTCGGAGAGGACGGTACCCTACTTATCTCTAATGGAGATGGATCAACGAATGCTGGAGCAGATGTGGGAGGAGATAGCCTGGGGACCATGGCTTCGCTAGCCCTGGAGGCGGGCATCATCACACCGGACCAAGATAGAGGCTCCTATCGCGCCCAATACCTAGGCAATCTAAATGGGAAGATTTTAAGAATCGATCCGGAAACAGGGGATGGTTTATCTAGCAACCCTTATTTCGATCCAGCCAACCCTCGATCTCCCCAATCCAGGGTCTGGGTATATGGTCTAAGAAACCCTTATCGTTTCATTGCCCGGCCAGAGTCTGGCAGCCACTATCCGAACGAGGGCCGGCCAGGTGTCTTGTACATTGGAGATGTTGGCAACGGTGCTTGGGAAGAGTTGGATGTATCGATCACCGGCGGAGAGAACTTCGGCTGGCCTATCATGGAAGGTTATTACCTGCATTGGAGCTTCTTCATCACCGATGCCCCACCCAATGTAATGGCCCCCAATCCGCTATATGGAAGTGGTGGCTGTGAGGAGCCACACTTTGACTTCCGGCAGTTGATGAATCGGCTTTTGAAAGATGGCGACCCTATACCGGCCAATCCCTGTAATCCACTGGAACCAATTCCTGCCACGGCCTTTCCTTCTGTGGAAACTATCCCTGCTATCGTATGGAGCAATGCCGCCTGGAATAAGCCCACTCGAGCGGAGATTCCCGTATTTCAGGAAAATGGTCACGTCGCCTCCATCCCCATTGATCACGCAGATTCTTATGTCGAGGGGGAAGTCTTTGACGGTTTTTCCAGTTTGGCCGGCGTCTTTTATAGTGGAAAAAATTACCCAGAAGCCTATACCGGGAAGCTCTTTGCTTACGACTTCAGTGGATGGATTAAAGTTTTTGACTTTGACGAAAAGCAGGAACTACAGTCTATAGAACCCTTTCACGATAACTCTCCTGAGATTATCCACCTGGAGGAGAATCCCGCAGATGGAAACCTCTACTACTTGACCTTGACCGGAGAAATTCGAAAGATCACCTATGGTGGCAATCCCCCGCCAGTAGCGGTAATCACTTCAGATGTGAACTATGGTACGAGTCCACTGACGGTGTCTTTCAGTGCAGATGACTCCTTCGATCCTAATGCACAAATTAGTGCCTACCATTGGGATTTTGGTGATGGTCAAACTAGTACTATGTCGGATCCATCTCACGTATTCACTGCTACACAAAACAGTCCGAAGTCCTTTACCGTAACCTTGACGGTAACGGATGATGAAGGAGCTATAGGCCAGGTAACAAAGATCATTTCTTTAAACAATACACCGCCCCTTGTCAACATCAACAGCTTTCAAGACGGCGATAAGTACCCACTGACTAGCACCTCCCTTTTACGACTGGGTGCTGAGGTATCGGATCAGGAACATAGCAGCGAAGATTTAAGCTACGAATGGCGGGTATTCTTTCACCATAATGAACATTTTCATCCTGAGCCTCCCGTTCGTTCAATGGAGAGTTATGCCCTGCTCAATCCCCTCGGCTGTGAGTTGGAAACCTATTGGTACCGCATCGAATTGGAAGTAACCGATCCTGCTGGCCTCTCCACCATCGATACGCGCACCGTATACCCCGACTGTGCAGATGCATTTGCGGAGATCCTGGAGCTATCGGCAGAAGCCATCGCTCAGGAAGTGCGGTTGGATTGGGAGACCAAGCTAGAAAACGGGGTCACCGGCTATGAAGTACAGCGCAGCAAAGACTTTCAACATTTTCAAGTCATCGGAGAAGTTCCAAGCAAGGGCATGGCCGCTAATTATGCGTTTATAGATACGGACCCGAGTCGCGGCAACAACGTTTATCGCGTTAAGGCATATAGCCAAGATCGCGCCTTTCTCTATTCAAATTTGGCGACCGCAACCTTCCCTGCTGTCGGCGATCACTCCGTTACCCCCAATCCCGCTTCCGATTTTATTCAACTTAAGATCAAATCGTTAATTGGAAGTTTCGTGAAGCTAGAACTATTCAATGCCGCAGGAATTCCCCTATTGCAAACGAATTGGGAAGGCACCGTCGGGGAAGCTTTCGAAAAAACGATTTTAGTCGATCGATTAAATGCCGGGATGTATGTTTACCGCATCAGCCAAGGCGGTTCGGAGTATACCGGCAAGATCATTATTGAGAAGTGATGTCTAATTGGGATTCTTTCCTCTCAGTAAGGAGCGCCCGAGGCAATTTTAGGCCGATAAGTGCTTACCATTGACTCCGCCCCTACTGGACTTAGTTGTTTGTGAAATTTCTACCGTATTTATCTATAAGTTCATTTTGAGTCATTTCCATTTTATGGCTTTTGATCACAAATTTCAAGATGGAAGAAACAAGTGAAAAAACACCGGTAAAATGAGAATCGCTCAACTTGTTGATTACTGCCAAGTTAATCAGCTTTTTGGGGAGGCCTTTAGCGGAAACTAATCCATCTTTAGACAATCCGAATAAAATAGATATTGCATTTTCGAAACCTTCGTGTCCCGGACTTAGCGTCACTTCTACACGAGCAGGTTTTGCCGACTCATTTTTAAAAGAATGTATTTGTGATTTTTCTACTGTAAATGTTTCACCTTTTCTAGCCCTTTTCTGCTCTTTACCGATTTGCAAAAAAATTTCTCCCTCAAGGATTCGAAATGTTTCCGAATACTCCTTATGATAGTGGAGTGGAGGCCCTTCTGCATTGGGCTGAAGCTCAATTTCAATTACTGATTTTAAACCATTTGTTTCAGCAGAAGTACAAATAAAAGTAACCTGTTCCCCTGAAACTGGATTGACAATAGTCCGATCAATAGTATTATTCATGATGAAGTTTTTTGAGGTTCTGAATGGGATAAAAGACGAGTAAGCCTCTACTTTTTAATAAACCTTTGCATCGCCAGCAGTTTCTCATCTAAGGTGTTTACATATTCTTGACTTTTGTTTTCTAGACTAAATCTGGTTGAAAGTCGAAAATCGGAAAGTCGAAATCGGAAAAAGGTTCTAAATCGGAGGGCTTTCCGCCTTCCATCTTCGTACCTGTCTGTTCTGGCGAACGCCAGGCAGGTTTCCGATTTCACAAACGGGCTAACAGTGCAGAGACCTGTAGTTCAATTTACGGAGGCACTCTACATGATAAACTGCTGTTGCATCGCCTTAATCTGGCCTAAATGCATGGCTTCGTGTAGATTATCAAAATAAATTGCGTCCTCAATATTTTGCAGTTCCAGTCCATAGCTAGTCTTAATGGTTTTGAAGTCTCCAAAAATAGACTGCTGGTAATCTTTTGAGAGTTGCTCCACTGTCGCCAGGAGGTTGTCTTTTGCAAAATCAATCCACTTTAAGTCTTCTTCTCCAGACGGTTTAGTCCCACTTTTAAACTGAAATACGAATGCTTTGTCGAGACAAAAAGGCATTTGACTTAGGCCATAGACCAACAATTGCTGTGATGCTAGTACGTGGTATATGTTCCATAAAATATTGTTATTAAAGCCGGGAGGTATTTCCAGTAAGGACGCTGTGGGAATTTCTTCTAACGCCTTTAATACATTAATTCTAGTCGCCTTTAGTAGTTCAAACTGTTTATCCATTCTAGCTTGATTTATTGAGTCATTTTACAATAACATTATTTGTTAGCAGGTCATCCTTGGCAATCTTATCCAGTAAGGCCGATAAGGTGCTACATTCTGCTTCTGAAAGATTTTCAATCCCCGTTTTCATTTGAACTACGGCTATTTTGTCAATCTTGGCCAATAGCGTTAGCCCAGCTTTTGTTAGCGAGGCATCCTTGAATCGCTTGTCATGTTTATTAGGGCTCGTTTCAATCAACTCCTTTTTGATCAACCTATTGGTGAGTCGAGTTACATCGCTTGATGGGTCGATCATCCTTTCACCAATTTCTTTTAAGGATAGGCTATTCGGGTATATTCCCCGAAGAATCCTCAAAATGTTGAACTGTTTTTGAGTGATTTCAAACTCCTTGAAGAAATCTTGTTCTCTCCTCAGCATCAATTGGCTAGCCCGATAGATCTTTACTTGTAATTCTATATGATATTTTTTCATTACAGCGTTAGACAAGTATTTAAATCACTTAAAATCAATGATATAATATAAAATTATACAATAATATTCGTTTAAACAAGTATTATTTCATTTTTTTCCCTCGGCACTGACAAATACGCCAAGGAAATGGAAGTGCGCCTCTATAGCGCATACGTTTGGATTTTCCTATTAAGTCAGGGAAAGCTCCAAAGAACCGGACTAAATATTAGTGTACTAGCCTTATTTATATTGATCAAGTTCTAGCTACTAGATGCTGCTTGCTGAAAACGCTTCCGATACCTTATGCCTAGAAAAATCACAAGAATAGTAGCTCCCATCAATAGGAGCGCCAAGGGCCGTTCAAAGAAACTCATCAAGTCCCACTTCGACTTGATAGCACTGACCATGAAATTTTGTTCCATGATGGGGCCTAATACCATCCCGAGGACCACCTGCGCCAAGGGGAACCCGCCCCGACGAAGCAGAAAGGCCAATAGCCCCATTCCTGCCATGATCCAAACGTCAAATACACTATTGTTAATCGCAAAGGCTCCAACTATACAAAGCCCGGTAATGAAGCTAAGCAATAGTTTGAACGGGACCTTAATCAGGAAGGCGGCCATGCGCGCCGTCAAAAATCCATAAAAGGGTAGTAAAACTAAATTGGCTATTAAAAAGGTAAGGTATAAAGACCAGAGGAGATCTGGTTGTTGTTCAAATAGTAAAGGTCCGGGTGTAATGCCCTTCATTAAAAACACCCCTAGTACAATGGCTGTTACGGTGTCGCCGGGTAGACCTAGGGATAAGGCGGGAATCCAGGCACTAGCCACGGCCGAGTTGTTGCTGCTAGTTCCGGCCAAAATGATCCGGTCATCTTCCTGATCTTCTTCCTCCTCTTCTGTTGATCCTTTTTTACGCATTTGCTGAAAGCTAGTCGAAACCCAGGCTCCAATATCTGCTCCTGCTCCAGGTAAAAAACCAACAAAAACCCCTAGTATGGAGGAACGCAACACCAGCCATTTTTCTCGCATGATTAACAACAAAGGTTGCAAATAGAACTGCTTTGCTGCTCCATCTACTTTCTGCGGTGCCTCATACTTTTCTTCTTTATTATTGAAAAGGTGCTCTAAGACTTCCGAAAAACCAAAGAGACCAATCATTGCCACAATATAATTTAGCCCCCCTAATAGATCAGGGCTACCAAAATGAAAGCGAGGATGCCCCAATGTTGGATCAATTCCTACGGTCGACATTAATAAACCTAATAGTAAGGATACGAATGCTTTGATGGGTGAGCCTCCCGAGGCAAAAATACCGGCTGCTAATCCCAATACGGCAATCCAGAAGTACTCGAAAGAGGAAAACTGACGCGCTAAAGTCGCGATCGTCGTGGCACTAAAGATCAACAAAACAGTACCAATTATACCCCCTACCGCCGATCCCATGGCACTAATGCCTAAGCCATAAAAAGGCCCCTTTTTACGCGCTACCCGATGCAATTCCGAAAGATAGGCCGCACTGGCCGGCGTACCGGGTATTCGTGCTACAGCCGAGCCGACATCACCCGCATAAATGGCCACTGAAGAAATGGCAATGATGGCTGGAAGTGCAATAATCGGATCCAGAAAGAAGGCTACAGGAATAAACAGAGCCACGGCTAGGGTAGCCGTCAAGCCGGGGATAGCCCCGAATACCGCCCCATAAAATCCGCCCAAAAGCAAGGCTAACATCCCTTCCCAACTTAGCAGAACACTCATAATGAAACTCCTAGGAGCATTTCAAAGGTGACGAAAATAAATAAGACGGTACCTAAGGCAGAAGCGACCGCAATCCAAGGTTTAATTCCTAATAGCAGCGCTACGCCTAAGCAAACCAGTCCTAAACTGACCATAAACCCCATCAAGGGCTGCAATATCGGGTATAAGCCCACCAATAACACTCCGCCGCCCAACTTCAACAGCGACGGCATCTCCTCCCAGGCATGGGTTTCCTCCTCCTTCTTCTGCAAGGATTTCGCTCCGATCCAAAGCCCACTTAACAGCAATCCAATGGCGATCATGCGAGGAAATAGCGAGGGGCCCGGGTATCCTTCCTCCAGAACAGGGAAACTTCCGGATTGCCACCAGATGCCAATGCCCAAAAAACAAAGGAGTAGAGCACTTATACCGTCTCTGGTATTTTTCATAACCTATTGTATTAAAAATTTGTGTTTCGGACTGGTAGCAAAATAGTCGTCTCTACTCATTCGCTTGCAACAGCGCTCCGTTGACTTGATCCTGTTTGGCCATAAAGGCTCTACATTCTTCCCCTGCTAAAAATTGCATCGTAGCCCCACTATTCTTCATGGCGGTCAGGTATTCCGAATCTTGCACGGCTACCCGAATCGTCGAATCAAGGGAGGCTTGAATATCGGCCGGCAGGTCCGCTGGCCCACAAATGGCTACCCATCCGCCTACGCTCCAATCCAAGCCATACTCTTTTAAGGTCGGTACATTGGGGAATTCAGGCAATCGCTCCTCCGACATCACCGCCAGGGTTTTGACTTGGCCTGCCTGGCGTAGCGCATCTACTTCTGATAAAGCAGCTGTAACGACGTCTACTCCACCAGCAATCAACTCCTGCAAAGCCGGAGCGGCCCCTTGACTTGGCACCCAGGGCATGGCTGAAGGCTCCATTCCAGCCGCCTTCAAAAAGCCCATCCTCGCCAGGTCCCAAATGCCATTTTTGGCGGTGCCGGAGGCTTGCAATTCCCCGGGAGCTTTCCGCAATTCTGCCAGGAGGTCAGGGAGTGAATCCCAAGGCGCATCCGCGCGCACGGTGACGGCTGCCGGATTGTTGACCAAGAGCGCGATCGGGGTATAATTCTCGTAGGTAAGATCTGTAATCCCAGTATGATGAAGCAAGGTAATATCAACGGTCACAGCACCCAAGGTATATCCATCCGGTCTAGCCTGGGAAATCGCCAAATGCCCGACTACTCCTCCCCCACCGGTACGATTTACCACATTGACGGATTGCCCCAAAGCTTTTTGCCATACTGCACTAGCCATGCGGGAGGACATATCCGTCATCCCACCAGCTGCCCAGGGTACAATAAAGTTAATGGGTTTGGTCGGATAGGCTTTTCCTTGCTCGCCCGACTCTGTACAAGCCCAAGCCAAGGTGGTAAGCAGGAGGGTTAATAGTAGCGGTCGAATACTTAGGTATTTAGGTGTAGACATAAGTTTTGAATTATCAGTACGGATTAGCCAGTCCTATAAGAACTAGCAGATAAATGATACCATTTGCAAACCGATAACAGCTGATCTTAGTAAAGGTGAGTTGAAGATGAGCAGTTGAAGCACTTACATTCCCTGCAGATAGTAGTCCGCAGCGGCTTCGTCCAGCTATCGCTTTCCTGACAGAGCCCTTACGCTTCATAAGATAGGTGTGAATTGGTTTTCGTTCAGACAATTATAGTCAAAAATGCCCAATCTTGCGGGATAGTCTTCTGGGTTTCAGGTAAAATTTCCTTTTCGACACGCTTTCTCCTGCTGCCAATCAACTTCTTAATTTCATCGCCAGGGCCTATACGCTTGGCGGGATTCATCCGGCATACAGTCCTCCCACTTTTTAGCCGAAGTCTTCTATCTTTAAACCTATCGTTTGCGGACAACCTAAACCTATTGCAACTGAAAAAAGTATGTCAAAAAGAAAACGTCAAGCCATTGTAGTGATCCATGGGATTGGAGAACAGCGCCCTATGACCACTTTAAGGGGCTTTGTGACCTCCCTCCTTAATCACGAGAAAACCTACCTGAAAGACCAGAGTACAAAAAGAACCTTCTGGACCAAACCAGATCGAGTCAGCAATTCCTACGAAATGCGAAAGATCTCAGCTAAAGGTCGGTCCAATAAGAGATCAACCACCCATTTCTACGAGTATCATTGGGCAGCCAATATGCGAGATACAAAGTGGCAGCATATCCTGAGTTGGTTTTGGAGCCTAATGTTTCGGAGTCCTTTACAGTCGCCAAGTATGAGACTCAGACTGCTCTGGGCTTTCTTATGGTTTATCTTCCTTTCTTGGGGAGTCATCACCTACCAATTTGTGATTGACTGGTTGGAGAAAGGCGTGGATCCCTTCTCAGGCATGACCGTCTATCGAGCTTTCTTTCTATTCCTACCTTTTATATTTTTCATTTTGCATAACATCTTCATTGGTTTTATCGGCGATGCCGCACGCTACCTTCGAGTCCATGTAGACAACATCCATCAGCGGGAACAAATCCGCAAACAAGGCATTGAGCTACTGAAGGCCCTGCATAAGACCGAAGACTATGACCGAATCATTCTGGTAGGACATAGTTTGGGAAGTGTGATCGCCTATGACATCATTACCTATCTCTGGATTGAATTCAATAAATCGATCCATCTGGGCCAAAAAGAAGCATTCAAAGAGGATACAGATAATGACTGGAACTGCTCTTTTGGTGGAGTTAGTACCAGTTCTCAAGAACTGAAGAATATAGCTAAATGGAGCCTCAAAGCTCAAGCAGGCAATTTCACCCCAGCTGATGCCATAGCATTACAAAAGGACCAAGCAAAGTTTTGGCAGAAAATACAATACGAGCGAAAAAGCTGGTTAATTACCGATCTAGTCACTATTGGTAGTCCCCTCACCCATGCCAAATTACTCATGGCCGATTCTCTAAAGGATTTTAAGCTACGTATTGCGGAGCGGGAATATCCCATGAGTCCTCCTACCTTGGATGGTAAGGACCTGACCTATCCCAGCGGAGCTGGAAGTAGCTTTTTGCACCATGCCACGCCCTTTGCCGTTACTCGCTGGTCAAATATTTATTACAAAGGGGATTTCATTGGCGGAAAACTCGCCAACAATTTTGGTCCGGGTATTGTAGACATCGAAACCAGTTATGCAGGAAGTACATTCAAAAAGATTTGGAGCAAAATCAGCCCCTTGTCGCACATTCATTATTGGATCAATGAGTATACGGACCAGGCCAGCCCCAATAGCAAAGAGGCAGAAGCCATTAAGCAGCTGTATGAAATTATGAGATTGAATGACTTGGAGAAAGACATTTATCCGGCTGAGCAAGATCAGAATGGGATAACTGAAGGCTGAAAACGGGGGATTCTCTGCCCACAAGACTGCTTAGACGACTTCCGCCACCACAAAGATGCTTCCGCCGATGAAGATCACATCTTCAGCTGCGGCAGCCTCCTTAGCAGCGGCTAATGCCGAAGCGACTGACGCATAGGCCTTACCCGCTAAGCCCTCCTTTTGCGCTGCTACTTTGAGTTGCTCAGCAGGCATACCCCTGGGCACATCAGCCTTGGCAAAGTAGTAGCTGGCGGACTTGGGCAATAGGGGCAGCACTTTAGCTAGATCTTTATCCCTAACTGTTCCAAAAACGATATGTAGTTGCGCAAAGGGTATCGCTTTCAATTGTTCCAAGCTGGGTTTAAGTCCCCCTTCATTATGAGCAGAATCGGCAATAGTTAGCGGCGCTCGATCCAAGATCTGCCATCTTCCAATGAATCGACTGAGGTTTCTCAGTTCTTTCAGGCCTTTTCTCAAAGCTGCTTCCTCCCATGTTAATATTTTGGCTTCTTGAAGGACGAGCAGGCTTTGCAATACCGTCTGGAGATTTAGCGATTGGTAGTTGGCTCGCACGTCCACCTCTAGCTCTTCTATCCACAACTTTCCCCTTCGGTGAATCTCATAACAGGTAGAGGAAATCGTATTGCGTAGTGGTTTAGCCTGGATTTCTTGATCCGCGAAGTAGATCAAGGCTGAACATTTGGCTGCTTTCTCCTCAAAGACCACTTTCGTTTGAGCCTGCGTTTCTCCGATAACCACCGGCGTATTTTCCTTTATGATCCCCGCCTTTTCTCCCGCTATCTTTTCTAAAGTATCCCCTAAAAACTGCTGATGATCAAAACTGATATTGGTAATGATCGATAATTCGGGTTGCAATATATTGGTGGAATCGAGTCTCCCGCCCAATCCCGTTTCCACTACAGCAACATCCACCTCCTCTTCGGCAAAATGTACGAAAGCCATCGCCACCGTAATTTCAAAAAAGGAGGGCTGAATTTTCTTAAACACCTCTTCATGACGATCGACAAATTCCACCACCTTCGATTCACTGATAAATTCACCATTGATCTTAATCCGTTCTCGGAAGTCACGATAATGAGGAGAAGTGTACAATCCAACCTTATAACCTGCGGCTTGTAGCACAGCGGCCAACATATGAGCACTGGAGCCCTTGCCGTTGGTCCCTGCTAAATGGATGGAGCGAAATTGTTGATGTGGATTGCCCAGGTCTTCACTTAAGGCTAGAATATTACCCAAGTCCTTTTTGAAAGCGGCCGGACCAATCCGCTGAAACATGGGCAACTGATAGAAAAGGTAAGTCAGGGTTTCTTCGTATGTACGTTTTGGGGTATCTGTCATGTCTGCTGGCTTAGAATAGACTACAAGAACCTTGCTAAGATAAATGGCAAGTTTCCTAAAACAAGTCATCCCGGACCAAGCTTTTGAAAAGCTCAATCCGGGATGAAAATCTATATATCTTTTTGTCTTTTACTACTGCTTCTTAAAGTTATAGGTAATGGTACCACACTGCTTGTCGATCGCCCCTTGTTGGAATCGCCATTTTTTCGCACTACCCAAGGCAATTTTGTGCAATTGGGCATCATTAATGGAGGTTCCTCTTTGGGTGATTTTTGCGCTAGTAACCCTTCCACCTTTATCTACGCATACGCTTACCGTAACCGTACCCGAGCGATTAAACTTAGCAGAAGGCGTATCCGTTCGAGCGACCCCTCGATCACTCAATCCTCCACCTACTTGCCCACGGCCCTTGGAAATTCCTTCTAACTTAGAAGCATCGGGATCACCATTGGGATCCCCCTGATTACCAGAAGTTCCCGTTTTACCTTTTCCACTTCCGTCACCAAAGAGTCCACCAATTTGATTCTTCAATTTATCAGCTTCTGCCTTTTTACGAGCCTCTTCGGCGCGTTTGGCAGCTTCTTCAGCTTCTCGCTTACGCTTGGCATCCTCTTCCGCCTTTTTCTTCCGTGCCTCTTCTCTTTTCTTGGCCTCCTCTTCCTTGCGTTCTTCTTCCTTCTTTCGCTTTAGGGCCAAAGCTTCAGGATCTTCGGTTTTAACCACTTCCTTTTCTGGTTTTGGCTCTTCGCGCACGGGCTCTTCTTCAACGACCTCTTCATCTACCGTTTCTTCTTCGGTAGTTTCAGGCTCCGGCTCTGGTTGCGCTTCTTCCTCTTCAGCTGAGGCAGCAGCATTCTCATCGCCTTCTCCTTGATCAGGCAAGCCGAGATTAACCAAGATGCCTTCTTGACCTGGAGGTGGATCAGGGAATGTCAATAGCGGCAGGAGCGCCAGTAGGATCAATCCCACATGCGCTACTACGGAGATGGTCATGCCCCGCTTCTTATTTTTTTCTTCAACTTGTGTCAGTACCTCTGCCATAACTGAGTCTTTTACTATTTACTTACAATATCAGGACAATTTGGTGAAAAAGTCCACTATTAAAACGTAGGAATTGGTCTGAAGTCATCATTTTCCCCCTCAATTAGGAGAAATTTAACGAAAATCAGGTCAATTTAACTCCGTGGCAAGAATTCCATTAATGTTATAACGCATGGCAATATCCATGACGGCCACTACACTTTCCACCGGCGTGCCTTTGGCTGGCGAGATGGTAATGCTTAATTGCCCTCGCTTTGCATTAGCCATACTACTCAGCCGATTTTCCAACCGCTCCAAAGAGACAGAACTACCATTCAAAAAGAAACCACCGTTTCGAGAAATACGAACGTCATCTATCTTCGAAGAAGAGGTAACCTTGGTACGTGAACTGCCTGGCAACTTTAAGTTGAGGGCATTTGGCGCTACCAAGGAGGAAGTCAACATAAAAAAGATCAGCAAAAGAAATATAATGTCTGTCAAAGAAGACATACTAAATTCTGCACTGACTTTACTTCTTTTTTTAAGTCCCATATACGCTTACTTAAACTAAAACGAATCAACTAATGGGTTCTGTAGCAATGATTGCCTTCACCTTGAGTTTGGCGGCGATATTCATCACACGTACTACCTCTTCAAAAGGTGTCCCTATCTCAGCCACAATGGTGACCGCTACATTTTCGCGGTTTTCCATGGTGCGCACTTGCTGCCGCAAAGCTCTTTCCAAAGCCAATGGACTAATCTCTTGATTGTTGAGCGTAAAAACGCCGGACTGCTCGATGGTAACCACCACCGAAGTAGAAGCCACGGTCTTGGAGTCCGATTTAGGTAAAGGGAAAGGCTGGATCTTCACCAAGGTAGAAGTCAGCATAAAGAAGATCAGTAGCAGGAAGATAATGTCTGTCAAAGAAGACATGGCAAATTCCGCACTGACTTTATTTCGCTTTTTTAAGCCCATATTTATTAGCCGGTTGGTTCTTGCAATAAATCCATGAATTCTACGGTCGTGCGTTCCATCTTGAACACTACCTTCTCTACATTGGCTACCAATACGTTGTAGCCGACAAAGGCCAGGATACCGATGAATAGACCGAATGCCGTAGTGATCAGGGCTTGGTAAATACCACCGGCTAGTACATCAGGGGTAACGTTTTGTTCCGTCGCCATTTTGTAGAAAGCCAGGATCATACCGGTCACCGTACCAAAGAACCCAATCATGGGAGCCGCCCCGGCAATACTCGCTAGGGTTGATAGGTTTTTTTCCAGTTTAAAGATCTCGAGGTTACCTACATTTTCGATGGCCGCATCAATATCGCGCAAAGGTTTCCCAATTCGTTGAAGACCTTTTTCGACCATCCGGGCAACTGGGGAGTCCGTAGAAGCGCAAAGTGCTTTCGCACCTTGGATATTGCCCGCCGAGACATTGGCTCTGATATTATTGATAAAACTTTCATCGACACGCCCTGCCCTTTTGATCGTTAGATATCGCTCGACGAAGATATACAGTGCGATTATCGATAGCGCAAAGAGTACCAGAACGATTAGGATACCAAGAATTCCCCCCTTGGTAATAATGTCAAAAAAGCTTTGGGTTCCGACTTCTCGTTCTAATTCAGCTGATGCCTCTTGAAACAACAGCAAAGTTTGATAAAACATGTACACTGGTTTTTAATTGAATACTGGCTAAACACAGTTATGTGAAGTGACGAAAATAGTTAATTGTTATTATTAATCTGTATTCGTTGTTCGGTATTTTATCCTGAGCTGTGGGAGGGGAAAACTACAGATAGCCCAAGTCTTGAGGTTTGAATGAGCAAAATGTAGACCTTTCCTGCACTTCACTCACTCAAGAAAACCAATAAATACGCATGATACAGATAGTTTTTAACGATAATGTATACACAACGTTTCACTCTAACTGAAAGTATTATTCTATATGGAATTTTAACAAAATCTTATCAGCTGCGCCCATTCTATCGACCATCTTCCCTTTCTATCTGGCTTATTCCAAGGCTAAACCTCTAGTTTTGAGGCACTATCCGATGGTAGGGACCTTCAGGTAATAAGAACCATTTGCTCGGCAAACTATCCAGTTTAAATAAAAAAGGGTCGTATTGGACACCTAAGAAAGATTGTCCTTCCAAAGCGTGCTCCTCTTCGTCTAGGCGCGCCTGTTGATAATACAAGGTAGCGGCTTGCTCCGGATCTTGTAAAGCGGTATACATCAACGTCTCTACGCCTACTGCCCATGGCAGCCATAGCCGCTGCCAGTCAAAATGATCCATGTGATGCAGGAGTTTCCGATGCCCTTGCTCTACCCCCGGCTCCATGATAGCCCCAATGATCTCTGTTCGCTGCTGGAAGAAGCTTCGCTTTTCGTGGATACGATCTAAACCAAAGCCCAATAGCAATATCATTAGCGCCACGGACCAAACCCTTCGTTCCTCTAGCAAAACGAACACCATCGGTAAAGCCCAAATCACCCCCAAATGCGATAGGTATCCGTCCAAGAGGATGTAGATGGGATCATTGAGATAAGAGAAGCTCACCATGATGGCGGCCAGCATTCCAAGATGGCTCACTAGGAGAAAAGCGGTCAGCATCCACTTCTTTTGATATAGGAGCACTACTAGGCAAAGGCAAAAAATGGCAAAGGGAAAGGCATATTCGGTATCCAGGAAGTGTAGGATGCGGTCAAATACATAATACTCTTGAAAAGAGCCTAGTAATTTGATGCCTTCTTGAAGATTATCCATTTGCCCTGCTTCATAGGAGCCTTCTTTTTGTAAGCTGAAATATTTGCGCCCCAATAAGAGTAGGGCAGTCCCCATCATGATCCAGAATTCTCTATCCCACCACTTGGCAGCACTAATCCAATAGAAACCCATGACAAAGAGCAAGGATAAAGCTGCAAAGGGATGCCCCGTCAAGACCAAAATCAACATCAACAAAAAGCTGAACAGATAATTCCAATGCCTCGACCAATGACTCATCACCTCTCCTCGCCATAACCAGCCCAGTAATAAGGCCACGCTGCCCATGGAAAGGATCACCTCCCCTACTGGCCCATAAAACTTATACCGCATAGCTAGGCAGAGCACCAAAGCGAGAAATATGCCAACTTTCGCTTGTCGAAACCCGTATACTACAATTAGAAAAATGGAATAGTAGAAAAGGATAAAAGAAGCGGAATAAATCATTAGAACGGCACGCAAGCTTGCCCCTAATTTTATCGCTAACAAAGGGAGTAGTTGCGTAGGGGCACTAATCCATCTTCCGTGTCCAATATAAAAGTCTTCGTAATATAGCAACTGAAAGGTGTAATTAGCGGCATCAAAATGCAGTAATCGCTCCTTATAATACAGCAAACTCATCAGAAGGAGCACCCCAAAAAACAGGTGTCCAATCCACCTCAAGACTTTATCAAAAGTTTCCGGCGGTAGTTGCCTAGTTAGGCTGGATAATCTCGTGGAAAGAGACATATGGTTTCAGATGTGCGACTATATTTGCGGGGATAAAGATAGAGAAGTTGTCTGAAGTTTTATCAGTGGGCTAGAAAAGCCAACTTCAGCAACAAATCCATGCATAAATGAAAATGAAACTCAATGCTTCACCGCCACTTATCGTCCGGGCTGCTTATTCATTCCATTTGATGATTGTCCACGAGATTTGTCTAAGAAGGAATAACTTTTGTCCCAGATTTGTCAATTGTTCTTTTTACTCAGTACAATATTGATCGAGAAGACTTATTAGATAGAAGGGCCTTTATTAATATACTAACTTCACCCTATGCGTAGGTATTTACTTTCTCTGATAACTATATTCCCCTTGCTCCTCTGGGGACAAGAAAAAGGTGCGCCAGTTCAAGGTCAGCTGCTCGTGCAATTGAAACCCAAAGTACAGCTAGAGCAGTTATTACAACAAAAAAGTAACCTACCCCCTCCCGGTAAATATCGCTTGCTCAGCGCAGCGCAACAACTCTATCTCTTACAGTATCAAGCGAAGTCTTTGCCCATCTCGCAATGGGAAGCCCAGCCGGAGGTCCAGTATGTTAGTCCAAACTTTACGATCGAAACCAGGGCCTTACCCAATGATCCCAATTTTGATGATCAATGGAATTTGGAGTTGGTTCAAGCACCTGCTGCCTGGGATATTACTACTGGGGGCACGACTGCTCAGG
>JAHQWA010000620.1 GCA_019634045.1 Saprospiraceae bacterium | reverse complement strand
CATCTAATTATCAAGTAATTATAATTACACATGAAACCCATTCGCCCCTACAATTAAAGATTAAAGCTTTTAAAATGGCTAAAGTCCAGCTTAGTCTGGGAGGGCTTCTTTGCAAAACTTAGGCAAGCTGAAGTGATGGCTCCTACATTAGGCCTTTTCTACCTCCAATTCAACTACCGCGCGAGGTAATCTAAAGTAAAAAGTGCTCCCCTGTCCTTCTTCACTTTCTACCCATAGCTCCCCCTTATACTTTTGCACAATCTTTTGGCAGGTGGCCAGGCCAATCCCTGACCCAAGGTACTTCCCTCGGTTATTTAACCGGGTAAACATCTGAAAGATCTGCTGATGGTAGGCGGGCGCTATTCCCAGCCCGTTATCTCTACAGGCAAAGCACCAATCATTTTCTTCCAGTTTCGACATTACCTGAATATTAGGAGTGGAGGATTCATTATATTTCAAACCATTTTCAATGAGGTTCTTAAAGAGCAGATAGAAATCCGACCGATGGCCCTTGAGGGTTGGCATAGAAGACCATTGTAGTTGGGCTGATCTTTCCTCCAAAACATGACCTAAGTTGGATTGAATTTCTGCAAGTATTACATTGATATCGACAGGAGTTATTCCGTCTTCTTCATTGTGACGAACGCGCGAATGCGTCAGGATATCCTCCACCAGAGCGTAAAGCTGCTTGGTGTTGCGGGTAACGAACCCCATATATTCCTGTATGTCTTTATCAGCCGTATTGGCCAACTTTCGTTGGATCAAATTGACAAAGCTGGTAATGTTTCGCAAAGGTTCCTTTAAATCGTGCGAAGCAATGAAGGTAAACCGCTCTAATTCATCATTAGATCTGCGTAAATTTTGATTCGCTGATTTCAAAGCAGCTGTTCTTCTTTGGACCGTATCCTCCAGCTGCCGATTCAATAGCGCTTTTTCCTGATTGGTGCGCCACTGTTTTATCGCCAGTAGAATAAGTAAGAATGCGATCAAGCCAGTGGCTAACGCAATAAAGGTGCGCTGTCGAAGAATGATACTTTGCTGAGCTTGACGTTTGGTGAGTTCCAAGTTTTCCGCTTCTTGAACTTTCAACTGATAACTCATTTCCAACTTCGCTATGCGTTCTTTATTGGCTTCATTCAAAAAACTATCCTGCAATTCCTGAAACTTGGTCACAGCAGTATAGGCCTTTTCATATTCCTGGGTTTTCAAATAAGCACGAGACAGGTCTTCGTACAAGGTGGGCATAAGCGAAGAGAAGCTGCCGTCTTTAGCTCGCTCAATAGCTTGTAAGTAAAATTGGACCGCTGCTTGATAATCCCCAGTAGTCTCGTAGATATCACCAATGATCCCATACATGCTAGGAATATCCTCGATTGAACCTAGATTCTCATAAATACCTAAAGCTTTATTCTGCGTCTCCAGAGCCATTGCATAATCCTCCCGGAAATAATAAATTTCACCCTGATAATAAAGCGTTTCTGCAATTCGATGCGGATACCCCAATTCATTGTACAGGACCAATGCAGAGTCATAATGTTGCATGGCCAAATCATAATCCTCTCGCAAGGCTGCTACATATCCCAGATCAAGATAGGAATAGGCGCGGTATTCCTTCCCGCCAATCGCCAAGGCAGCATCACTTGATTTGAGATAATATTCAATGGCTAGTGGAATGTCTCCTAGTTCCTCATGAATGATGCCGATATTGGCAAATAAGGAGGTGGGATCAACGTGTTCGCCCAACTGCTCATCATGCTGCAGAGCTTCCTGAAAATACTGCAGTCCTAATACATAATTACCTTGATTAAGGTAGTAGATCCCGAGGTTATTTTTAGAAATGGCTAGGCAGCTGGGGTCTTGCATTTTCTTGGCCAATGAAAAGCCCATTTGATGATAATAGTGAGCACTATCGATGGGGCCAATGCCATTATACCCTATTCCCAATAGATTGTAAGCATAAAACACTCCTTCTGCATAATCGATGGCTTTAGCTAAAGCAAGGGCATCATAGCCAGAGGCAAGAGACCTTGGATAGTCATACTCCTGATAAGCCGTCCCAATATCAAGTAATAGGTCCACCCGGAGTTTCGGGTCAGTAGCCTTAGCAAACGCTATTTCAAGGCTATCTACTATTTCATGTTGGCTAGAACCGACTGCACATAAACAACTAAGGAGTAAGCATATGTAATTACGCTTGAACAACTGTATGTTTCTTAATTTAAAACATTACTTCCAATCCTGTTGCAAATTCTTGCAACCTAATACAATCAAATGGTTATTATCGCTGGGGGAGGTTACGAATATGTATGAAAATTTTGGCCAATGCATACAGGGGGGGCATTAGCCTAGATAATCCTGTCTTCCTAAAAGTATCGATAATTCTACACTTTTACCTGCAAAAGCTTGAGAACTTGGAGTTGTCTGGCGAGATTTGGCAGCTATTTACCCTGGACTACTTTAATTTTTTGCTATTTGAGAGTCTTCGAATCATCTCTATACACATGCGGCCATTGTGATAGGGTGCCTTCCATGGGCCTGCTTTATCTTCCGCTGATAAAAGGCTTCCATCTTTTCTGCGTCCCCAAACCCATTCCCCACCTTGTACATCTTTAATTTCTTTTTGGATGAAGTCCCAAAGGTCATAAGCAAGGCCTTGAAAGTAGTCTTCCCTTGATAATTCCCAGGCATTCCAAAAACCGATCACTGCTTCAGCTTGCGGCCACCAATGCTTATCTGTATCGGTTTTTCCATCCTCCTCCTGCTCATTATTCAATCCTCCATCCCCATCCAGGCCCTCCCTGGCCGTGATCCTAGCGAGCATCAATGCCCATTCCTTTGCGGAAGATTGCCAATTCGGCTCATCAAATAGGCTAATTGCTTCCGTGATCAGCCAGCTGGCTTCTATATCGTGACCGTAGGAAACAAGCTTGGATTTAACGGTCCATCTTTCGTCAAAGAAGAGCAGCAGATGGCCCGTTTCTTTATCTGTGAATCGTTCCATAAAGCTTGCAATCAAGCGTTTCAAGGCCGTACCCACTTCTTGATTTTGGCTCACCAGATATAGGGTACTATATGCCTCCAATACATGAAGGTGGGTATTCATGGTTTTCGCTTCGTTGGCATCTTTTGCACTTAGTCTCAAATCAGCGATAGGTTCCCAGTGGCGCCCAAATGCTTCAAAATAACCGTCGTATTCGGGATCATAACTATGCGCTTCAATATGGCGAAATAAGGATAAGGCTTGCGTTAAGACTTCGGGAAATCCCGTTAGTTGATAGTAGGCGGCCAAGGCATAGATGGCGAAGGCCTGGGCATAAATCTGTTTGCGATCATTGACTATCTCACCTTGAAAATCCAGCATCCAATAGACTCCGCCGTACTTCTGATCAATGAAACGCTGATTGATAAAATCGTAAGCATGCGTCGCCATTGCTTGGTAGGCCGGTTCCCCTGTCTGCTTGGCAGCGGCAGCAAAAGTCCATAAAATTCGACTCTGCATGATGATGGCCTTATCAGCAAAAGGATACAAGCGGCCATCGTGATCCATCCGGCCATAAAACCCTCCGTGCTGCCGATCGACCATATGTTTCGACCACCATCCCAAAAGATGATCCAATTCAGTTCGCATCTCTTTTTGCAAAAGAGACACATCCATACTCACCGACATAAGAATTTGAATTTAAGGCAAGTTCAGCTGATTCAATAAATTAAGGTTCTTGTCAATCAGTTGCTTGCGTTGCGCTACACTGGCCGCAGAGCGTAAGCCATCAGGAGGGGTATTTACCACATAGTCTAAAAGCTTATCTACGGTGGAAGAAGCCACATGCATACGGGTATCAGAAGAAGCATAATAGATAAACACTTCTCCTTGTTCATTCACAATCCAACCATTGCAAAAGGTGACATTCGAAACATCGCCTACCCTTTCCTCCCCTTTCGGAGCGATGAAATGGCCAGCCGGAGCATGCGTGATTTTCCAAGGTTGCTGCAAGTCGGTCATAAACAGGTACAAGACATAGCGCAAACCCGCAGCGGTATTTCGGACACCGTGTGCCAAGTGCAACCAGCCTTGATCTGTTTTGATGGGCGGGGGCCCTTGTCCGTTTTTCACTTCTTTGATCGTGTGGTATACTTTGGTATCCACGATGACTTCAGCATTCACCTCTGCCTTCTCCATGGTGTCTGTGAGTCCCCAGCCAATTCCACCTCCACTCCCTACACTAATAAAACCATCCTGTGGGCGCGTGTAAAGCCCGTATTTCCCGTCAATAAACTCGGGATGTAGCACTACATTCCGCTGTTGTCCGGAATAGGTGATTAAATCTGGTAATCTTTCCCAGCGCTTGAGATCTTTGGTTCTTGCTATACCACACTGAGCCTCGGCCGCCGAAATATCATTCGGACGGGATTGGTCCTTGCGTTCAGTGCAGAACAAGCCATAGATCCAGCCGTCTTCATGGGCCGTCAGCCTCATGTCATACACATTTGTATCTGGCACATCTGTTTCAGGCATGGTAATGGGATAATCCCAAAACCGGAACTGATCCACTCCATTTGGGCTTTCCGCTATGGCAAAAAAGGACTTGCGATCATCTCCTTCTACTCGTACCACCATGAGGTATTTTCCTTGCCAGTAAATGGCTCCAGCATTGAAAGCCGCATTCACCCCTTGTCTTTCCATCAGGTACGGATTGGCCTCTTCATCCAGGTCATAACGCCAGAAGACCGGTGTATGAGCAGCCGTTAAAACGGGTTGTTTCCAACGTTGATAGACCCCATTTCCACCCTGCATCGGTTCATTCTTCGCATTTACGAGTTGCTCGTGTTTCGTCAGTAGTTCTTTCACTTGCTCTCTAAAAGCTGTACTTAGAGTTGTTGTTGCCATTGCTAATCCAATATTTTTCCGCAATTCATGATTGAAAATCTGTCCCAAGGTCAGCCGGATAATCTTCCATTTTGTCGTACCAGTTGTACTTCAATATCAGGGTACAAACTGCTACAATAATGAAGCTGATCCACATGCTTCGAAAATCCTGTATCACCAAGAATATAGAAGAAGCCGTAATAGCGGTTTGCCATACAATACCGACTACTACATTGATCATATCTCGACCGAAATCATTATTGGGCTCTACCGTAGGGTTATCGGCTTTCAGTTTTTCATAAATAGGCTTCCAGAACCCCCAGGGTCGAGTCTTTCTGTAGAATTCCTTGAGGACTTCCTCATCATCGGGTTCAGTCATAAGACTACCGACGATACAAGCCAATACCGATAAGCCTAAGTTAATGGGGAAAGCTTCCAAAGCCGTATAGGAAGGCAGTAAGACAGGCAGTACCATAGCAGCTATGATACCAGCCATCATGCCCCAGAAATAGCCGTAGCTATTGAACCTCCACCAATACCATTTCAATAGGTTGGCAGCGGTATAGCCGCCAAACAATGCGGCGACCAACCAATCGATGATATTGTTTAGAGAATCCAAAGCAAAGCCAAAGAAGGTTCCTACTACTACTACTGCGATAGAACAGAGGTAGCTCATATTGATGTAGGTCTTATCGGAAGCCTTATCGTTGATGTATCGTTTGTAGATGTCGTTTACCAAATAGGCAGGTGCAGCATTCACGGTGGCCGCGAAGGAAGACATAAAAGCTGCCAGTAGGCCGGCTATCAAAAGCCCCAATAATCCAACAGGTACAAAATTGCGAATCGCAAAGGGAAGGATTTGTTCAAAATCCACATCCGCTCCCATTCCATTGAGTTCATCGCTAAAGAAAACCAGCGCCAAAATGGTTAAGCCCGTGATTAGCATGTAGCGGGGGAACAGCAAAATGACATTAACAAAGCCACTCATCTTGGCCGCTTCTTTGGGGGTGCGGGTGGACAGGACCCGTTGCATATCGTAATTGGGGGCAGGGCCCGCCATACTTTGTAGGATACCTTTCAGTAAAATCATCATAAAGAAAATACCGAAAAGCTCCCAACCATCAGAAGCAATTTTATCATTAGCCGCTGCCATCAGATTAGACCAGTCTAGATCCAATTTCCACCCAAAAGAAATATTGCCCCAACCCTCCGGAACAAACTTAGCCAACAACTCTGGTGAGACCTGCTGCATTCCAATTATTCCAATGGCCACACTGGCAATGGTCATGATTATATATTGCAGTACTTCTGTAAATACTACGCTGAACATACCTCCTTTTACTACATAAAGGGTAGTCAAAGTGGTAAAAATCAACCCATAAATAATCTCATTCTGCGTAGCATCTGCCGCGAGTTGCCAAGGCAAGAAGGCTGCAGCAAATTTGCCAATTCCGATAAACCCATAAGCAACGTACGTAATCACTACCACAATGGCAAAGATGACCACAATCATATGTGACAGGTTTGCCCCTCTCCCATTTCCGAATCGGAATTTAATCCACTCAGCCCCAGTCATCACTCCCGAGCGCCGCAGCCAAATGGACAGGAATATCATTAAGAAGATTTGATTGAAGACCGGCCACAACCACGGAACCCAAACACTCTTTAAACCATAAATAAAAAGGAGCGTCACCATCCACATTGTCCCACTGATATCGAACATCCCCGAAGCATTGGACAAGCCCAGCATGTACCATTTTATCTCATTCCCCCCCAAGAAATAACTCTTCATATTCTTGGAAGCGCGATTAGAGATCCAAAAGCCAATCCCAATCGTAGCTAGGATATAGGCAATGATGATGGCGATGTCGATCGTATGTAGTTCCATAAGCTGTTGTCGTCCATTTACCGAGTCAGTAAGTAACTGGTTCGGCTTTACTAAAATTGGTCATTTTTTGAAAATCCTAATAATTATGAACAAAGGACTATTAGGATTCTGTAGCTAGGTATCAGCCTTCATGCATTTATGGGTGTTGCTACTTTCTTTTACTTCGGAAAGCGGTATAGATCTGGGATTCTTCCTTCAAAGATGAGCCACTGATCTTCGCTAAAGGTTTGAAAGTCGGGCGCGCTTGGATGATCTGGGTAAGGACCATAATGATGGTCTTTTCGGGCGTTCCGCCATACCATCATATAGGCGATGCGAGAGGCAACAGAATCTGACTTGATGGGTTCGAGCAACCGTTGCGTCCACCATTTTTCATCAGGGATAGCTTCTTGTCCGGTTTCGGAAAAAGCGGGGACTTTGCCTTTCTCTTCTGCCATGTGTACCAACATGCGTAGTCTCCTCACCAGGTCCTCACTCTTCCCCTTAATAGAGAGGTCATGGTAGTCATCCATCCCAAGGATGTCCACATATTCATCCCCAGGATAAAACGCTAAGTAATCCGCTTCATCCTTAAATATATCCGTTGAATAACAGTACAAAATGTTATTTAACTGCTTTTCATTGCGAAGGTAATCTACCGTAAACCTCCAGAGTGTCTTGTATTCTTCGGCCGTACAATGCGGGCGCCCCCACCAAAACCAACCACCAGTGTGCTCATGAAAAGGTCGAAATATGATCGGGATCTTTCTCTTAAACAAGAAGCCTACTTTCAATGACTGAACATAATCAGCAAAAAGATCTAATTTCTGCTTATAGGCCTCATGGTGATTTCCTCCTGGAAGGATCGTTTTCACCACCCGCTCGCCGACATCCCAGGAATCTCCCCCCGTGACAAAATTATCCATATGCCAGCTCAGGGTATTGACGCCTCCTATTTTATAAATCTCCTTCATCCAGCTTTTCATATGCTGGAAATTGACGGAATCGATATTGAGTTCTCCTTGTCCTAGTTTACTCATTTCCCAACCGACCAAGGCCGGGTGTTTTCCGCAAACATCCTTTATGTCCGAACGGCTTTTATGCCAATTCTTCCATTCCACTCCGTATGCCAGGGCGTCTTCCTGACCAAAAAGCACTTGCTTCCCCGACAGGTTTAGTAAGTTGTAGTACAGTGCCTTTGTTGCCTTCGTCGCCTGATTGTCTATGGGCCCCTGATCCGAGCTAGCCGCCTTCTCTTTGGGTAAAGCTGCGGCCAGGGTAGTTACGAGCAATAGTGCTACCCCCCACCAGAGTCCTCCTTGTTTAGCTGGTTGTTTCATGCTAAGTATTTTTTACCATCCTGGATTGTTTTCGTTGATCATGGCATTGGCGGCGATTTCCTCAGAAGAAATAGGGAAAAGTCGCTGATAGGCTTGACGGGGTCGGTTGGCGGCTTCCATCGTCTCTAGCCATACCCCCCAACGAATCAAATCCCACCTCCGCTGAAACTCTCCGTACAACTCATGCCGGCGCTCTACTCGCACCGCAGTCCTAAATTCTTCCTGATCCAGTCCTGGCGAAAGTACTGCCAGCCCTGCTCTTTGGCGGACCTGATTAATTGCTTCATAAGCCAAAGCCGTAGGCCCATTATTAGCTTCATTTTCTGCCTCAGCCAGAAGCAAGAGTACATCCGCATAGCGCAGAATAATCGGGTTGGACCCGTTTTCATCCTTCACCTGCGAAGTTTCGTCCATGTATTTCTTAATGTAAAACCTCGGATCCCCTTTCACCACTCCGCCGGAGAACAGCTGATATCTATTGGTACCAAATCGGCCAAAGCCGTTATCCCATACTCCTTCTGAAAGTACTCCGGCAATTTCCTGATTAGGAAGAGTACGGAAATGATAAAATTGCTCCCCATTCAAATCCACCCACTGATCAAAAAGGGCAGAACCAAAAGCCACTCTTTTGTCGCCAGATTCAAAAGTAAGATAAAAATCTTCCCGCATACTTATAGCCCCGACACCTCCACCTCCTGCAAAAGCACTATTCCCTGGTATGTAGTAACGGGGAAGTTCTGGGCCTTCATTGGGTTGCTGGGTAGCCTGAATAGAAAATAGAAGTTCACTTCCTTGATCCTGGGTAGCCTGCCAAAAATTGGCCATATATTCCGTTTCCAGGATAGGAAATCCATTCGAAGATTGTGCTAGCACTTTTTGGGCAGCTGTTGAAGCATCCTTGAATCGTTCGGTTTGTCCTACTTCGGCTCCAGCCATATGCATATAGACTTTCGTCAATAACCCCCAGGCAGCAGGAGAAGTCGGGCGCCCTCGATCAGCATCCGAATAAGCGCCAGTGTCGTAGTTCTCTGGTAATAAGCCTCCGGCGGTTTCTAAATCAGAGGCGGCTTGTGCATATACTTCAGCCACCGGCATTCGCGCTGCATTTTGATCATCTACAGCAGGATCAAAGGATTGAGT
Organism: Saprospiraceae bacterium; assembly: GCA_019634045.1. GTDB lineage: Bacteria > Bacteroidota > Bacteroidia > Chitinophagales > Saprospiraceae > DT-111. The sequence continues at coordinate 9,806 of JAHQWA010000620.1, read as the reverse complement.
TCTAATCGGCGCATCCCCAAACCAGCGAGCTATTTCGTAATAACAATATCCACGAAGGAAGTAGGCTTGACCGAGTACCGCCTGCTGCTGCTCTTCAGCTAAAAATTCAATTTTGCTGACCCGATCGAGGACATTATTAGCGCGATTGATCACCTGATAAAACCCTTTCCAAGGCCTTTCTATGTACCATTGCCCATTTTGGTTACCATTGTATCCACCTGCTACCCAATCCAAGCCCAACATATCATCATTCTCTAGGGCGATGGCAACCCAGCTGGGTTGCACCCATAGATTCCAGGTCATTAGGGCATCATACATACCGTTAGCTGCCGCTTCCACCTCCGCTGCACTTGCATAGTAGTCTTTCGGCGCTTGAAAAGTAAAGACCTCTTCCTCTAGAAACTCCTTTTGACATGCGGTACTCAAAAGGAAAAGAATGGCTAAATATGCTATATTGTTACGTTGCATAATTTTCAATTTTACTGCTTAGAAATTGAGATTAAGTCCGAAGATGAAAGTTTGCGACTGTGGGTAATTGCCTAGGTCCACTCCTTTCATTGCTGCACTATTGAAGGCACTTACCTCAGGATCGTAGCCCGTGTAATCAGTCAAGGTCCATAAATTGATGGCATTCAGGTAGACCCTGGCACTTTCCAGCCATGGTACCTTATCCGCCTTAATGGTGTAGCCCAATTGCACATTCTTTAAGCGCAAATAGGACCCATCTTCGACAAAGCGATCAGAGAAAAGGCCATTTCCATTATTCAAATTGATTTGCCGGAAGGCATTGGAACTCCCCTCCCCTTCCCAGGCTTCTTCGTAGACTGCCCGGGGAATGTTCCGGCGCCCATCGAGGTTATGGAACCGAATACTAAGGGTGTTGATGATGTCTGCCCCTACCACCGCTTGCCATAAAAAACTAAGATCAAAATTCTTGTAGTTGAAGTTATTACTCAATCCCCAGATAAAATCGGGATTTACATCACCGATGATCGTTCGATCTTGGTCAGAGATAGTGCCATCGCCATTGAGGTCCACATAGCGGATTTGACCTATGGCAGCATTTCCTTGTATCGCTTCATATGCACTTACCTCGGCTTCGTTTTGAAAAATTCCATCTTCCACAAAACCATAGATGGAGCCAATCGGCAAACCGGGACGTTGGATAAAAGGGAATATCGTAAGCCCGTTTCCTGCCCCCAATCGATCTGCAAATTGTTCTTCCACCTCCCCTAAGTCCGTTATTTGATTTCTATTGATTGAAAGGTTACCACTGATTTGCCAGGTCAGTGCCTTGCGAATCGGAAAGCCGCCAAGTTCTATTTCAAAACCTTTGTTTTCAATGGTTCCAGCATTGACCAGCGCACTCGTAAAACCAGTATTCGGGGCCAAGGTAATCTGTTGAAGTAGGTCTTTCGTTTCCTTCTGATAATAATTCAGCGTGCTGAAAAGTCTTCCGTTCCATAGCTCAACATCTAAGCCGACATTCACCTGAGCAGTAGTTTCCCAACGCAGGTTATTGTTTTCAAGTCGACCTTCAATGACGGCAGGAACAAGTTGGTTATTAAAGGAAGTGGTGACGCCATTCACCGATGCAAGAGATTGGTAAGGACTAATGGCTTGGTTGCCAGACTCTCCATAGCTCAATCGTACTTTAAGATTAGAGATAGCCTCAATTTCCTTAATAAAGGGTTCTTCGCTAGCTCGCCAGGCAAAGGCAAAGGAGTAGAAGGGCGCCCATTTGTTATTACGGGCAAACTTTGAAGAGCCGTCGTAGCGTACCGTTCCGGTGAAAAGGTATTTATCGTGTAAAATCACGTTGGCTCGGGCGAGCCAAGAGGCTAAGGTCCAAGTCGCAGTATTAGTGCGCGTAGGAACGTGCGAAAGTCCATTTTGCAGTGCGAAATAACTTAGCTTGTCATCCGGAAAATCTCGCGCTTCATTATTGATCCAATAATCTCGGTTTTGCTCAAAGGTAAATCCGCCCATAAACTCTAGGCGATGCTTCCCCAATTGGCTTTGATAGCGTAGTAGGTTCTCACTGATCAGGTTGGTAAATTCGTTGGAAGATACTACCGCTAAACCATTCAAACCAAAGCCTTCCGAAACCGTTCGGGGATAATAGGAGTTATTCTTCCGGTCAATATAATTGGCGGCTAAACGGATATCCGCCGTCAAACCCTTGAGGAGACTAAGAGTAGCATTCAAGCCTCCAATGGCTCGTGTAAAATTGTGCTGCTCTGTCACCTCATCCGTATATCTCAAGGGATTAGCACCGTATAGCTGAAAGTAAGAGGGATCTTCAAGACGTTGATCCGTTCCATTTTGTTCTACCAATTGCACCAGGCCTTCCAAAGTCCGTTCCACAGGAAGGATGGGGGTGTAGTTTAAGACCGACCGTACAATTCCCCCAGCCGTTTGGGTGGTGTTCGTGGACGTTCTGACCAGGCTATTCTGGGAGCGAGTAAGGGCGAGATTTCCAGCTACCCGTATCCAGTCATTCACCTGATAGGACAGGTTGGTTCGTAGCCCCCCTCTTTGGAAAGCCGAGCCCTTGATCACACCTTCCTGATCCAAATAGTTGAGCATCACGGAGTAGCTGCCTTTTTCATTTCCACCAGAGAATCCAAGTTGGACATCCTGTACGGGTGCCACTTGATAGACTGCATCTTGCCAGTCTATTTCCGCTTCAGCGCCCAGTGCTAAAACTTCGCTTGGAGTCACTTTTGAGGGGTTCTGTGTGGTATCGGGTGCCCATGGCCAGGAGGCCACCGCAAACCCTGCATTTTCATAGGCGGTATTTTGGTAAGCCATAAACTCCGCGGCATTAAGCAGTTCAAGCTTATTGCGTACTTGAGCGGAGCCATAAGACATATTGAGCGACACTCTGCCTTTTCCTGCTTGTCCTATCTTAGTGGTAATCAATACCACGCCATTAGCTCCCCTAGAGCCGTAAATGGCCGTGGCAGAAGCGTCCTTAAGGATCTCGATGCTTTCAATATCAGAAGGAGATAAAGTAGCCAGCACATTGGTATTGGATACAATCCGGTTGTTGGGCTCAGAAGCTCCCAAAGCACCTTGACCTGCAGCCGGATTAGTAATTGGGATTCCATCTATCACATACAAGGGATCATTGCCTCCAAGTATCGAGTTAGTGCCCCGAATTTCAATACTAATTCCGGCTCCTGGAGCGGCATCTCCCTGTGTTACATGTACCCCCGCTACTCGCCCTTGCAGCCCCTGCTCCAAACTAGTAATCGTAGTTTTTTCCAACTCGGTCGACTTAATGGAAGCTACCGAACCGGTCAAATCACTTTTTCTACTCGTTCCGTAGCCAATTACCACAACTTCATCCAAGATTTCGGCTGTTGGTTCTAGGCGAATATCCCATTGGGTTTGCCCATTCACCTTGATCTTTTGCTCCGCATAGCCTACATAATTAAAGATCAACATTGCCCCTTTTTCCACCTCGAGGCTAAACTTTCCTTCGAAGTCAGTGACGGTGCCACCTCCTCCAGATTGTGGCATGATGGTTACACCAATTAGTGGTTCTTCATCTGTACTGGAGTGAACGGTACCCTCAATCGTTAAGAGCTGTGCGGAGAGGGTCCAAGAGAGGATCAATAAGAAGAAGATAAGGTAGAAGGATCTCATACGACATATTGTTAAACAGAATAAATCAGAACATTTCCAATGGGATGGGCTTCGTGAATAGGATGAGTTCAAATCACCCGGTCTCCATCCCCATTCCTTTGTTGTTCCAAAGATCCAATCGAACAGCTTAGTACGTCATCGGTCTACATTACATATTACGGGGGTAAATGTCACATTTAAGGCTATTCTCCGGCTTATTTGCCCCTCCTTGTTACAAATACCCCCTGTTTTTGAAACGAATGCCGAGCCTATCCCCAGGCTACGGCTAATACCTTAGTGACACTGATCTATACTACAGCTGAGTATGACAATAGATACTCGAATTTAAGTTTCATACAATTTTAAAATGGGGCTGGCCTAGGGGCCAGCCTTATTTAGCAGCTTGATAAGGAGTGTGATAACAGATACGCTTGTCGCAGCACTTACGATCTAGAAAATTCTTCAACGGATAGTAATACGGCATTCCGAAATCTTATCTCATAGTTTTCCCTGCTCGTATTACTGAACAATCAATAAAACACTAAACCATGAGAGCATCTTTACCTTATTTTCTTCTTTTATTCATAAGCCTAGCGGCGGGCCAGGGAGTTTGGGCCCAATGTGAAACCAATCCGCTGACTAATGCGGGCTTTGATCTAGGCGCGAGCGTGGACTGGTGGTCCTGGCATGATAACAGTCCTGACGCCTACACCTTTGCCTCGAGCGATGATGTCTATTCCGGCGATAGTAGCGCGGTGATTAATGTACTGATGGATACTGACCTGATCCCAGGTGGGCAAGGTGCCGAATACAATAGTCGCCCACAGGCGATTCCGATTACGGCAGGAGAATTCTACGAGATTCGTTTTGCCTCCAAAAGTACCCTCGAAAACACGACCGTGATTGTATACATCAAAGACGAGAATGACAATTGGATCCAATTACACCGCGAAGAACTAGTAGTTGGCACCGACTGGACGGTCGTTTCTTCCATCTTCCAAGCCGATGTAGATCGAGAAGATGTGCATCTTGAATTGAAGGTATACAACGAAGACTTCCACGAAGCTTATAGTGTGTGGTTCGATGAGGTATCGGTTTGTCCGGCGACTATCAGCACCCTTACCTGTGATGACAATATCGTAGGAAATCCAGGTTTTGAATCGGGAATAGACACCGAATGGGGCAATTGGCACTCCAATAACCCTGATGCTTATACCTTTGAGACCAGTACAGATGCCTATATCGGAAATAGCAGTGCATTGATTCGCGTATTAAAGAGTTCCAGCGAAATCACAGGAGCGGGTGAATACAATAGTAGACCGCAAGAATCTGCTATTGAAGAAGGTCAGAATTATGAGTTGACCGTCGTAGCAAAGAGCTCACTTGAAAACACCACCATTCAAGCCTGGGTAAAGGACGAGTTTGACGGCTGGGTAACGATTTATAATACGACCCTTACGGTAGGAACAGACTGGACCACCGTATCGGCTGTATTTGCGGCTGACCAAAGTAGAGCCGATGTGCACCTGGAATTGAAAGTATTCAACGAAACCTTCACAGAACCTTATGATGTATGGATTGATGAAGTATCCATTTGCCCAACCGACAAAGAACCGGGAGAAGTAGAGGAACCAGAGCAGCAAGCACCCGTGTTTGGGACCAATACAGATTTCACCACTTGCAATTCCAATCTCGTCCCAGGAGGTGGCACCTTTGACCCGCCCCTATTTGAACAAGGCTGGGATATCTGGGATGGTGACTCAGAGAATGAGCTTTCGACCTTCACTTTAGACCCGGTCCTCCCCTATTCTGGTAGCAATTCTTTACGAATTGATATCCCCGAAGCTCATAATGTAGCAGAGTTTCACCACCGTTTTGGCGACCGCATCACACTGGAGGACGGTGTTGAATACACCATGTCGATGTGGATCCGTTCGGATGTCCCAGAAGGCGACACTGTAAAAATACTAGCTCGGCCCGTACGTGACACCGATTGGGAAGCCCAGACCTTTGTAGACTTCTTGGTGACCGAAAACGAGTGGCTCAATTTTACGCATACGTTTACCGCCGAGGGAACCTGGGATAATGCCTTTATGGAATTCAAGGCTTCTCGTCTGAACGATGCCTTCTCCGATGCGTATAGCATTTGGTATGACAATATCTCCTTGTGCCCAAGCGCGGATGCGATCACAGACGTAGATCAATTAACAGATCTTGGTTGGCAATTCAAGCTGCTTCCTAACCCTGTCAAGGCTGGCTTCCCCATAAATCTTCAAATCAATGCCCCGGCTTCCTTCCAGCAAGCTAGCCTGAGATTGCTGGATGTCATGGGTAAAGTTCATTCCCAGCAGCAGGTATCTATCCAAGCTGGATTACAGCAGCTGGCAATCCCAACTGCTGGCTTGCCTGCTGGCGTCTATATACTACAAGTGCTGCATGAAAGCCATTTACAGAGTATGAAAGTACAGATCACTCAGATGCCATAAATGAGTTTGGCTTGAACCAGATCGAAGTTCTTAATAGAAATTATACCATTTATACTTAAGTATTGTGACAATAGATACTCCTGTTTTTCACCTGCGTTTTTTTTATTTAGGCTTCGTTAGAAAAATTCTTGCTTAGCCTACAGCTATCCGGCCTGACGGCCCGACAGGGGTGCGATTTCCCTGTCTTCTGCAGCCAAAAAACTCGCTACTTGAAATTTCACGACTACTATTGTCACACTACTTAACGGAGTTTTAGAGATGCAAGGCTAAAGGACATTATTTCAATGGCCAATTTGGTATCTTAGAAGATCAAATGCTAGAGTCTGATAAGATGCACCAAGGTCTTTGCATCTCCTTTTCAACCTCAACCTCCTATGCTTAATCGATCATTCCTTTCCTTTTTTCCCTCCTATTTTCTGCTATGTCTTTGCTTTTTTAGCATGGGTTCCCTAGCTGCTAATTCAGCGCCAACACGCGCAGAAGCTGAAACCGAAAAGTTGCGTAATTTGATGCCAAAAGCAGTGGATTTCAAGTCCACAAGGACGCAGCTAATGGAACCGATAATCAACAGTGTTATACCTTCCTCAACGACCGTAGAGCGGTATGAGAAACTAGAATTGAGTGTAGATCTAACTGCCCAATATGAGAACCCCTATGACTATGATCAGGTACGCTTGAGCGCTATTTTCACCAGTCCTTCAGGCCAAAAACGCACGATAGATGGGTTTTTCATGTGGGATTTAACCATCAATCCACAAAACGGTAGCCTCAATACCAATAGTACGGAAGGAGAATTTCGCATTCGCTTTGCGCCGGATGAAGTGGGAAACTGGACGTATGAAGTGCAATTAGCAGATAATAACGGAAATACCACCTTTGCCGTTGAAACCTTTCAGTGTATTCCGAATACACATCCCCAGAACAAGGGGTTTGTTCGAACTAATCAAACGAACTTTCTCAACTTTGATGATGGCGAGCAATATATTGCCATTGGCGAAAACATCTGTTGGCAAAGTAATAATGCTTATCTCGACTATCAGAATTGGTTAACAAAATTGCAGGAGCAAGGCGGAAACTTCTTCCGGCTTTGGCATGCCCATTGGGGACTAAGCCTAGAATGGAGCGCCGGACAAAATCAATACCAGGGACTCCGACAATATAAAGAGATCAATGGCACCTACCAGGACTGGTTGTTTGACTACTGTAATGAAAACGGCATTTACGTGATGCTGGCACTACAGCATCATGGTCAAGTTTCTACTCAAGTCAATCCCAATTGGGATGAAAGCCCTTACAATATGGCGAATGGAGGCCCTTGTCAAAACACCTGGGACTTCTTCACTAATCCAGAAGCCATCGGCCACACCAAAAACCGAATTAGATACATCATTGCGCGTTGGGGTTATGCGCGTAGCATTATGGCTTGGGAGTTGTTCAACGAGGTAGAATGGACCGATGATTTCAGTCAGTACAAACACAAGGTAATAGATTGGCATACCGAGATCGCGCAATACATCAAAGCCATTGATAGCTATAATCATTTAGTTACGACCAGTTTCGCACATGACTACAACGATCCCATGATGTGGGCCTTACCGGATATGGATATTACCCAAACTCATTTTTATTTCAATGCGGCGAATTTGGAGCGGGTGTTGGCCCAAGGAGTGAAAAAGTATGTTGAGGAATATGGCAAACCCACCTTAACAGGAGAATTTGGGCTAGGCAATGGTGGAGCAGAACTTCGCAATATGGATCCAGATGGCATCCACTTTCACAATGGACTCTGGTCTCCCCTATTTAGTGGGGGCCTAGGTACGGGAATGAGTTGGTGGTGGGATAGCTATATAGCGCCCAACGACCTATACTATCATTTGGGGCCTATTGCCAATCTGGTGGCAGAAATTCCTTTTCTAGAAAGAAATATGCAAGCCACAGATAACATCTTATCTGGTGCTCCCGGCGACCTCACGCTTACCCCCGCACTAGGATGGGGAGGAATGGGAACTCCAGAGATTACGATTGATGAAAATGGTCAAGTGGAACCCAGTTCAACTAGTCTGGGCCAATACCTCTATGGATCTTCCTGGAATACCCAGTATCGTAGCCCCCCAAGCTTCTCGATCAACATGCTGGACGATGGCACCTTCAGTGTACGTACAGCTGGCTCAGCCGGTACTTCTCCTAAGATTGCTATTTATCTGGATGGGACCAAAGTGCTGGAAGAACCCGGACAGACCAACAAAATCTATAGCATTGAAGTACCCGCCGGTTCACATACCATTAAAGTTGACAATACCGGAACGGATTGGATCACCATCTCGTCGTACATATTTGGGGGATTAGGCTCGGCTCTTGATGCTTATACCCTTCGATCTGAAGACCAAGATATGGCTGCCGGTTGGGTGCTGAATAATAAGTATAACCATGAATATGTACAGAACGAGGGAACGCCCTCCATCGTGCAAGGGGCTACGCTTGCCCTCCCAGGCTTCAACAACGGCAGTTATTTTGTTAGTTGGTATGATTGCCTAAATGGCCAAATTCTAGATAGTGAAAGTGTCACTGCCAATAATGACACTTTACTTCTTTTGCTACCAGATATTCTTTGGGATATAGCCTTTGTGGTAGATAGCGAACCCGTAGGTACACAAAATCAAGATCGCCAATTGGCCTTCCAACTTTATCCCAATCCGGCCAAGGCCGGATCTGAGATGACTATCACCTTGCCAGAGGAAACATCTACTCAGACTCAATTCCAGCTATTAGATATGGGAGGACGAGGCATTGCTACCTTCGACCATCAGCGAGGACAAACAGAAGTCGGAGTTCAGCTACCGGCAGGGCTACCTGCAGGCATGTATTGGCTACGAATCGCACACGAAGGTAAAATGGGCGCTCGCCCAATTATGATTGGCGAATAAGAGGGCGAAAGGATTGATTCCTAATAAGTTCTTTGTTTTTTGCTTGTAGAGGTATTACTTTAGAATCGAACAAAACGGATTCATTAACTAAGGAAGCCCAGATCCGCCTGCTCCTCAGGTGGATCTGGGCAATTCTTGAAACAAGCAAGAAATGGATGTATTCAATATCAATCGTCGTCGTTTCCTCCAAACGGCCTCCGCTACCCTAGCCTACTCTGCTTTAGGTGCCACCGGCCTTGATATCATTCACCCGCTCAAAGCTTACCGCGTAGGGCTTATTGGGACCGGCTGGTATGGGAAAAATGATCTCTTTCGTCTCATTCAAGTCGCCGATGTCGACGTAGTAGCATTGTGCGAAGTCGATCGAAACCTCCTAGACGAAGCCGCAACACTAACTAGTCAAAGACAAAAGTCCGGTAAAGTTCCCAAGAAGTACAATGACTACCGGAAGATGCTCGCTGAAAATGAGTTTGATATTGTACTCATTGGTACGCCTGATCATTGGCATGCCTTGCAATGCATTGATGCTATTAAAGCCGGAGCACACGTATATGTGCAAAAGCCGATTAGTGTTGATGTGATTGAAGGGGAAGCCATGGTAGCAGCTGCTAGAAAATACAACAAGGTCGTACAAGTTGGGACCCAACGAAAAAGCACTCCTCACCTAATCGATGCTAAGAAAAAGATCGTAGATGCAGGCCTTTTAGGCAAGGTTTCGCATGTAGAAATGTGTTGCTATTATCACATGCGTGCCAACGGGAAT
>JAHQWA010000619.1 GCA_019634045.1 Saprospiraceae bacterium | reverse complement strand
CACTCAGGTTCAGTTAAAGGCTAAAGAATATGGTCGAATTTTTTCGGAAATGACCATCGGTGTGAATGGCCGACAAATGACTTTGCAAAAAGCGGGGAGTTTGTTGGAAGAACCCGATCGCAATTATCGAGAAGGGATTTACCATAAGATTAACCAAAGAATTAGAAAGGACTCCTTGCATTTGGAGCAGTTATTTGATGACCTGCTAGTGAAGCGGCATGAGATAGCTCAAAATGCAGGCTTTGAAAACTTTCGTGATTTCAAGTTCAAAGCATTAGGGAGATTCGACTATTCTGTAGACGATTGTATTGATTTTCATGAATCTATTCAGTACGAGATCTTACCGATCGTTGACGACTTGAATAAATTCAGGAAAAATGCCCTAGATCTGAAGGCTTTGAAACCTTGGGATTTGCATGTCGATACGAGCGGGAAGGCACCTTTGCGTCCTTTCGAAGATACAGATGAGTTGGTGGAAAGAGCCATTACTTGCCTTTCCAGGCTTAACCCTTTCTTCGGAGAGGCCATCACCATTATGCGTGATAAAGGCCATCTCGATCTAGAATCGCGTAAAGGCAAGCGTCCTGGTGGCTACAATATGCCATTGCACCTTTCCGGCATTCCTTTCATCTTCATGAATGCGACAAATTCACTTAATGACATGCGTACCTTAATGCATGAAAGTGGACATGCCATTCATTCCCTACTGACTCATGATTACGAGCTTAGCTCTGCTAAAAGAGTCCCTTCAGAAGTAGCTGAATTAGCGGCTATGACGATGGAGCTTTTGAGTATGGATCATTGGGATATTTTCTTCGACAACGAAGATGATCTACGAAGAGCCAAGATCGGTCAATTGGAGAATGTATTGAAAGTATTGCCCTGGATTGCTACCATTGATAAATTCCAACACTGGATCTATAAGAATCCGGATCACTCCAGAAGCGAACGACGAGCCAAATGGCTTAACATCTTGCAAGATTTTAGTTCTGATGAAGTGGATCGAAGTGGTTTGAAACAGTATTCAGAATATCTTTGGCATAAACAACTTCATTTATTTGAAGTACCTTTCTATTACATTGAGTATGGAATGGCCCAATTAGGAGCCATCGCGATTTGGAAGAAATATAGAGAACAGCCCGAACAAGCCATAGAGCAATATATCGAGGCCCTCAAAATGGGATACACTCGGCCTATTAAAGAGATCTATGCGGAAGCGGGTATCAACTTTGATTTTTCCAGAGAGTATGTTTCAGAGCTAGGTAAATTTGTAAAAGAAGAGCTAGTCCAATTGATGAAGGGACAATAATCAATAAGAACGAATCCTAGAATAAGACAAACACATATTTGAAACACTTATCATTATTGTTGGTGAGTCGCCTGTGGGCGGCTCACCAACAGTGCTTTTAGGGTAGCAGTAAAGAAAGGGTACTCCTCAGGTAGCCTCTACTATAGGATGGATACAGCATGTTTCGCAGTATTAACTCTTGGTTAACTGACTGCCAAAAAGCCCTTGCCTGACCAAAATATTAATCCGAAATCGGGAATAATTTGCCTAGCAGTATATCTTTGCGCCACAATCCAAGATCGAGATGTACAAGAATAAGAAAGTAATTGTGGTCTTACCCGCCTATAATGCGGCACAAACACTAGAAAAAACCTATAAGGAAATTCCCTTCGACCTAGTAGATGAAGTAATCCTCTGTGATGATGCTAGTAAGGATAATACGGCTGAACTGGCTAAATCGATTGGGATCAATCATGTGATTGTCCATGAACAGAACAAGGGGTATGGAGGTAATCAAAAATCACTCTACAACAAGGCCTTAGAACTGGGCGGAGATATTGTGATTATGCTTCATCCTGACTATCAATATACGCCTAAGCTCATCCCTTCAATGGTGAATATTATTGGTGAAGACCTATATCCAGTGGTTTTGGGTTCGAGAATTTTAGGAAAAGGAGCTTTGGCCGGGGGGATGCCACTTTACAAATACATCGCCAATCGCTTTCTCACCTTCACGCAGAATTTGCTGATTAGTTACAAGCTTTCTGAATACCACACTGGTTATCGAGCTTTCAGTAAGGAAGTACTCAACGGACTCAATTTTAATGCAAATTCAGATGATTTTGTGTTCGATAATGAAATGCTTTCACAGATCATTTTCGCTGGATTTCACATAGCTGAGGTAACTTGTCCAACGAAGTACTTCGAAGAGGCTTCTTCCATCAATTTACAAAGAAGTATCAAATATGGCTTGGGAGTACTGAGAGTCTCTTTGAATCATCGATTACAGAAAATGGGACTCACTAAGTCTAAGTTGTACAACAAGTAGCACCGAAACGAAAAAGGGAATATATACGAGGATAGTAACTTCTGGGCAGAAGCTAGACATCATGACGAGAGGAAGAGTAGTTGGGCCTTTCTTTGTATCTGGATCTACTTGACGACTAAGATTTTCCTTCCTAAGTAAATCGCAGCTAAAAGTAAGGTGTATGTTGTTGTTGCAGTCATAGTCAATAGGGTACACAGATGAAACTCATTTTTGCCGATTATATTTTGCAAAACCGCTTTTTTCACACTTGTTTGCCTAAAAATTGTCATATCAGAAGATGAATGCTAGTCAATTAAAGACGTATTTGGATCAATGTGTGGAGCAATTCAATCGGCCGGCATTTATCGCTGACGATCCTATCTCTATTCCCCATCAGTTTACACAGCTTCAGGATATAGAAATTATGGGGTTTTGGGTCAGCATGTTAGCCTGGGGTCAGCGCAAGACCATCATCAATAAAGCGAATGAACTGATTGCATTGATGGACGGTGCACCCCATGATTTTATCTGTAATCACGAAGAGAAGGATCGAGCTAGATTTGAAGCCTTTAAGCATCGTACTTTTCAATATACGGACACTTTATACTTTTTACATTTCTTCCAGCACTACTACCGTCAAGCAGACTCCCTGGAACAAGCCTTTAGTAAATATTTAAATCCAAAGGCTGAACACACTGGCCCTGCTTTGATCGGTTTTCACGAAGACTTTTTCGCGCTCCCAGATGCTCCCCGGCGTACTCGTAAACACATCGCTACACCTGCCCGAAAGTCTAGTTGTAAGCGATTGAACATGTTTCTTCGATGGATGGTCCGAAAAGATGAAAAGGGCGTTGATTTTGGGTTGTGGAACTCCATCCAAGCCCGTCAATTGCTCATGCCGCTAGATGTACACGTGGATCGGGTAGCTCGCCAGTTCGGCCTCTTGACGCGCAAGCAACGAGATTGGCAAGCCGTCTTGGAGCTAACCCAGAGTCTACGCGCCTTTGATTCAGAGGATCCCGTGAAGTATGACTTTGCCCTCTTTGGAATGGGGGTGTTAGAGAAGCAGAAGTAGGAAAAGAACGACAAGTTTCCCGTAAGTCCGACGTGCTTCCATTCTCCTTTATTCCTGCACAGCTCGGTCTTGACCCTGCACTACACGCTTAACTTCCAATCTATTACACTTTTTTAAAAAGCAGGATAATCCCTTACTAATCGCTACGGATGTATTTGTTTTACTAATGGGTAAATAATGATCATGAGATTACATCTAGGAGAATTCGAAGAAGTTGTTTTGTTATTGGTGGCCGTGCACTATGATGATGCTTACGGTTTGTCCATTGCTAACTCGATTGAAGAGAAATTGGGCAGGAAGGTGACCCTGAGTAGTGTGCATACGGCTTTGTATCGATTGGAAGAGAAGGGATTCCTGGAATCTGAAATCGGAGGAGTGACGAAGGAAAGAGGAGGCCGGAGAAAGCGCTTGTTCAAGATCACAAGCCTGGGTAAGGAAGCCTTAGAGGCTTCGAGAGCATCCCGCAATCTACTGTGGAGCTTGATTCCAAAGATGACATTTGAAGGCTTATGAGACAAGATCCACCGCGCTTGGCGCAACGCCTTTTCAGTTGGTATTGTAAGAACCAATTACATGATTCTATCCTGGGAGATCTGGACGAGCAATTTTACCAATATCAAGCCAAGTATGGTACCCGGCGAGCTAGATGGAACTATTGGTTGGAGGTATTTCGCTTCATAAATCGCTTTACCCTGAAACGAGAAGAATTGCCTTATTCCCATCACCCATATACCAGTGGCATGCTTAAGAACAACCTGATCAGTTCCTTGCGTTTCTTTAAGAAAAACCTAGGTTTTACTTTAATTAATGTAGTAGGATTGACCTTAGGACTAAGCAGTTTTCTGCTTATCCTGTCCTTTGTACAACACGAACGCTCTTTTGACCACTTCCATTCGAACAAGGAGCATGTTTATCGAGTGAATTTCGCCTATCAGGACAATGCTGGAAATACTACAACCTTAGTCAATTCGCCGCCAGCCCTGGCGCCTGGCATACGAGGGAAGTTTCCAGAAGTAGCGAAGATTTCCAGATTGCGCTACGCGATGAATAACCTCTTTTCTCAGGGAGATAATCACTATTATGAAAGCCGTGGTTTCTATGCCGATTCTCTTTTTTTGGAAGTTCTACCTTTCGATATGTTGGCCGGTGATCGAAATTCAGCCTTGGATAAACCTAATTCCGTGGTGATTACCCAAGCGCTGGCGTTGAAGTATTTCAACGAAATCGATCCACTTGGTAAGACACTACGCTTCAATAATACCACTCCCTTGGAAGTTACTGGTGTGCTAGCCGATCTACCCAGCAATTCTCACCTGGATTTTGACTTTCTGATCTCCTTTCCCAACTATATTGTTCCCGCTGGCTATGCTTCCGATTTAACGAGTTGGAGTTGGTTGGGGTTTTTGACGTACGTCGAACTGAAACCTAACACGGACCCCCAACAATTTGAAAATGGATTGACGCAGCATTTTCAAGACCTCAACCCCGAACAGGAAAACCATTTGCTACCCCAGGTGCAGCATTTGCAGGACATCTATCTGGGGTCTTCTTCCATGAGTGACGATCTAGCCAGCCCGATTCGATCAGGTAATCAGTTTACGGTAAAAGCGCTTTTATTGGTGGCCATCCTCATATTGATCATTGCAGGGTTTAATTTCTCTAACTTGTCTCAAGCCTTGTCTTTGAATCGAAAGAAGACCATCGGGATGAGGAAAATACTAGGAGCAGAGAGGAGGGGGATCATCTTGCAACTCCTGACCGAGTCATTGCTCTTATCCTTCTTTTGTCTCGTCCTATCTGGTGGGATTGTAGGTCTAGTTTTTCCATACATTGCTCAGTACATGCATTGGGAGTTTGAGTTGGGATGGTTGGCGGTGAGTAGTTTGCTGCCCCTCTTGTTAGGGGTTGGTGTGGTCTTGGGTATTTTATCAGGACTGAATCCAGCCTGGCGACTAGCAAACACTGAAGCAATAGCTTCTCTAAAAGGAACTACCAGCAAGTGGAATAAAAATCCTTTCCAGCTTAAACAGCTATTGCTGACCTTACAATTTGCTATGTCGATCGGTCTGATTTGTACCACCTTCATCATGACCAAGCAAATTCAGCACCTGAGAAATACCGAAACTGGCTACCAGGCGGAGCATGTCGTTTTGATCAAAATGTTGCCAGCGGATTTGACTCGTTTCTTTGAACTCTACAAAGAACAATTGGTGCAACATGCGCCGGTGATGCAGGTGAGTAGAAGTGAAAGGGTAGTGGGAGAACCTTGGCCTTTTAGCGTGATTCGAAAAGAGGAGGAAGACCCTGAAAAGAGCCAGCGAATATTTTTCAATCAGGTGGATTTTGACTACTTCGAAACCTTAGATCTTGCGTTTAGTAATGGGCGATCTTTCTCCAAGGCGTTTTTGAATGATCCTACCCAAGCCATTATTATCAACGAAATTGCGGCAGACTACCTCAAACTGGAAAACCCAATTGGACAACGCGTACATTTCTTCAACCAGGACGGGCCACGTACCATAGTTGGTGTCGTAAAGGATTTTAACTATACCTCTTTGCACCATGAAATGGGCCCCGCAGCGATCGTGCTACCTTTCATTGATTTAGAATACATGTACGTTCGATTCAAAGCGGGGAACCCTCAGACACAAATCGCCCTTTTAGAGGAAACTTGGGAGCAGGTAGCGGGGGATATTCCCTTACAGTGGAAGTATTTGGATGACGACTTGGCACGTCTTTATGAGTCGGAACAAAAGCTTTCAGGTATGATTCAGGTCTTTTCGCTATTGGCGATTCTATTAGCCTGCTTAGGGCTTTATGGAATGGTTGCCTTCATGATTAGCAAACGGATTAAGGAAGTAGGGGTGAGAAAAGTATTGGGGGCTAGTTTGTCCGCGCTGTACTTACTATTTGTAAAAGCCTATTTCCTGCAATGTATATTGGCCATGATAATCGTCATACCGATGGTTCAGTACCTGTTAAGTGGTTGGTTGGAAAACTTCGCTTATCACGTGGCTATTAGCTGGTGGGTGTATCCCATGGCTACACTCTTACTGATTTTTATGATCTTGTTGACCGTAACTCAGCAGATTATTAAGGCAGCCAAGGTGAATCCGACCTTGCTCTTACGGAATGAATAAGTGCTAGTAGACAGTCGTTTTGCTTTGTAGGAGTTGTGCTGCATTCCAGTCATGAGAAGATAGATAGACCGTCGGATGCGCTTTGGCGTATTGGTGAACTCTACTTACGGTCTCCTGAGCGGCTTTATTCATTAGTACCACATCCGGTATTTCCTGCCGAAGAGTATCCAGGTTGTAAGTCAGGTCTCCTGCCAACAGGTAAGTGAAAGACTTGTCTTTGACCAGGATAGACTGATGCCCCGCGCTATGTCCCGGCGTAGGTACGGCCACGATTGATCCATCTGTGGTCAGTGGATAGCTTTTCTGGAATACGCCTTCCGCTGGGCCCGTATAATCAATTAAAGTAGGGGTAAACCAGGCAGGCCAGTTTTTCGGGAAATAACCATTCCCAGTCCCCTTTTTGCTGGTGGCCATCTCATATTCTTTTTTGGAAACCAAAATCTGGCAATGCTCAAAATGAGATAGACCACCAATGTGATCTCCATGCATGTGGGTAAGGACCACCGTTTTTATGTCATTCGGCTTCACTCCCAATTGAGCTAACTGGTTTGGAATTTCCTCTTCCTTTTTGATGTTCGTTTCTACCGCTTTGTGATAGAGACCACCTTTGGGCAAGTACCCTGGTTCATAGATCTTGCTCGTCTCACCAGTGTCTACCAAAATCAGACCATTAGAATGCTCTATCAACCAGCAATAAGTCGGCATCCATTCGCCCCATTTCTGAGTGAAGATCAGTTGATACATTCGAGATAGATTATGGCTGGCTCCAGTCAACTGGAATTGTTTGCAGCGAACAGTTCCCGTTTGTAGAAGGTGGATTTTCATGTGTTGTGTTTTGTTTGGATAGCTGTGACAAACTAGTCGGTGCCCTATAGTGGTCTTATAACTATTTGCTATATTTCCTCCTTGTCTCGCAAGTTAATTTTTTCCGGCAGCAAATTCCTTCTTGATATGAATCGCTTTTCACCGATCTTCTTTCTCTCCCTATTCCTTGTGGTTTCTTGCACAAACCCTGATAAGAAGGGAGCGGATTATGCGCCTCCAGCTTCCTACACCAACATCATATACATTTTAGCAGATGACTTGGGATATGGTGATCTTAGCTGCTATGGGCAACAGAAGTTTAAGACACCCAATATTGATCGGCTAGCGGCAGAGGGAATGCGCTTTACACAGCACTATTCTGGAAGTACGGTTTGTGCCCCATCGCGATCCGTACTGATGACGGGGCATCATAGTGGGCATACCTTCATCAGAGGGAATAAGGAAATTCAACCCGAAGGTCAACATCCACTATCAGATGAATCCTACACCATGGCTGAAGCGCTTAAGGCCGCAGGCTACGCAACGGGAGCTTTTGGCAAATGGGGACTAGGCTATCCGGGGTCGGAAGGAGATCCGCTTAACCAAGGATTCGATACTTTTTATGGATTTAATTGCCAGCGGATGGGGCATCACTACTACCCTCATCATTTGTGGTCTAATAGAGATTCCATACCCCTGGAGCCAAATCAAGGGCATGAAAAGGGGGCTTATGCCCCTGATTTGATACACCAGGAAGTGTTAGGATTCATAAAGAAGAACCAAGAGCAACCTTTCTTTTTATTTCTCCCCAGTATTATTCCACATGCTGAATTGATCGCACCCGCGGAGATTATGGATAAGCACGTGGGCAAATACGAGCCTGAAACTCCTTATGAAGGCTATGACGATGGACCAGACTATCGTAGAGGTCCCTATGAATCACAAGAACATCCACATGCCGCCTTTGTGGCTATGGTAGAAATACTGGATCAGCAGGTCGGTGAGATCATGCAGACTTTGGATGATTTGGGTCTGACAGAGAATACCTTGATCATTTTTACATCAGACAATGGTCCCCACCAAGAAGGTGGAGCGGACCCGGACTATTTTGATAGCAATGGAGCACTCCGGGGGTATAAACGAGACCTCTATGAAGGTGGAATTAGAGTGCCGATGATTGCACGCTGGAAGAACCAAATTGCAGCAGGCAGTACCAGTGATCATATCTCCGCCTTTTGGGATGTCTTTCCTACCGTAGCTGAATTGACTGGAGCAAAAGGGCCGGAACAAGCCGATGGTTTCTCCTTTGTACCCACCTTGATGGGCAAGGAAGCAGAACAAGTCCAACATCCTTACCTGTATTGGGAGTTTCATGAAAGGGGAGGACGTGTGGCCGTTCGCCAAGGCGCTTGGAAAGCAGTGCGATACAATGTACTAAAAGACCCCGATGCAGCCGTGGAATTGTACGATCTGTCAACAGATGTTGGAGAAACCCAGAATGTAGCGGCTGACCATCCAGAGGTAGTCGCGAAACTCACAGCTATTATGCAGGAGGCACGGACGCCATCGGAAGTTTTTACTTTTGAGCAAAAGGGTTTCCTGCAGGATAATTGATATTCCAGATTAAACTCAACGATTGAGTTGGCCAAGTCGTTCCACTCGACTTAACCATCGCTGTCGATAGCTATCCTTTGATAGGCGAATCGGCCCGATGGAAGTGATGCTGACCTTCTTTATCCCGATAAATTGTAAAGTCAATTTGGTCATGGCGTGATGGCTGGGACCGCGGTTGATCCAGCGGTAGAACCAGGCGGGCTGATCTAGTGTGCAAATAATCCGAGAACTCTTGCCTTTGAGGTATTGATCCCACCAAAGGGAACCTTCCCGTTTCTTAAAGGCAAAGCCGGGAAGGAGCACGCGATCCAGGAATCCCTTCATGATGGCCGGTACGGAACCCCACCAGACGGGAAAAACCCAAACGATATGATCAGCCCATTTTATATCTTCTTGCGCTTTGATCAAGTCTGGCTCTAACTCAGTTCTTTTTCTATATCCGTAGGCTAAATTTGGGTTGAAAATCAAATCCCTAATCTGTATCTCCCGGTAGGGGGCGCCGGAGTTTTGAACCCCCTTCTTATAGGCTTTTGCTAGGCCGAAATTGAAACTTTCTTTATCTGGATGTCCATTGATGAGGAGAATTTTTTTTGCCTGACTCATGATATATTGTTTGTACAAAAGTCAGCTTTCCAGCGACAAGCTCATTTGATCTAGATCAAATTCGAATCTTAGCCGCGCGAATTCTGCTCAAGGTTTCCAGCGTGATGCCAAGGTAGGAGGCGATGTGCATCAAGGGCACCCTAATTTCGATATCTGGGGTTACGGCCAAAAGGTTGTCATACTTTTGCTGGGCACTTTCGAATTGTAGGGAAATGACTCGCTGTTGGAGTTTAAGCAGCGTTTGCGTCACGATGATTTTTCCTAGGCGGTCAAAAGCTCGGTAAAGGTCTGATAATCGATTAACATCCTCTCTGCGTACTTCCAGCAAAAGAGTAGGAGCTAAGGTTTCGATATATTGTGGGCTAGCGATGTTCAAGAAGAAGCTTTGGATAGGACTGATAAACTCGTATTCAAAAGCAAACCAGTCTGTTATATCTTTTCCATCTTTTAAATAAAAAGCCCGTGCTGCACCTTTCAGGAGGTAGTAGGTTTTATCCGCATATTGTCCCTCTTTCACCAAAAGATGTCCCTTCTCAAGTCGGTGTAATTGACAGCAAGCTAGGAGATCCTTTTGACAGTCGGGAGGTAAGGGGTGATAGTGCTGACTGATCGATTGTATGGCTTCTTCTTTATTCAATTTCTTGGCTTTGAGTTTAACTGGTGTTCTTCTGTGCGGGAAGGATTAAGGATCAATATTACTTTACTTTGCTAAGTATTGCAAGACAGATTAGGCAGAAGGAACCAATTCCTATTTTCACGCGTTCCAGTTCTGTTCCCACTGATTTCTTCCAAAAGACTACACATTTATGTCATACGCCCCAGTGGTTAGCTCCAAGATCTCTCCACAATATTTGACTGAATTTACACGGCAACAATATAATTTGACTCCAGATACAAAGGGTCGAATCTTACGGATAGGATATCCAGTAAGGCTGCCTTATCTTAAATAGGGGCGTATAAAAGTCCTCTCCTCCCTTCTGTTAACCTATGTTAATGCTTTTCTCCTGGCTTAGCTGAATATTGTAGTACAGTTCATGATTAACTCATCAATCTTTGTAAATATGAAGCTATCAGGAAAAACCATTTTAATCACTGGTGGGACCTCTGGTATTGGTTGGGAATTGGCACAACAACTGCTCAAGAAAAATAACCGTGTTATAATTCTGGGACGTGATCAGGGTAAATTAACAGCGGCCAAGAAACTTGGTTTTTCGACAATCCACTGCGACTTGGTCGATGTAGAACAAATAGAAGCAGCAGTTTTATCCATTCAAAATGACTTTGCTGACTTGGATGTCCTATTCAATAATGCCGGCGTTCAGTATAACTATGACTTTACCAATGCAGTCGTTGCCTTAGACAAGATTCATCAGGAAATCATGATTAATGTCACTGGGCAATTGATACTGACCCAACTATTGATCCCTGTGCTTTCTACCTCCGAACATGCTCTAGTAGTCAACACTACCTCAGCCTTAGGTATGTTCCCTAAACCAGATGGACTTATCTACAGTGCCAGCAAAGCAGCCATGCGTAACTTTACCACCGGCCTTCGTTATGCTCTGAAAAATACGAATATCAAGGTCATAGAATTTATTCCTCCAGTCACAGCTACCGCTATGACGGCCCAGCGAGCAGAAGAAAAAATGCCAGCTGATCAACTGATTGAATTAGCCATTCCGCAAATAGAAAAAGGCAAGGCAATGGTGACCGTAGGTAAAATTCGGGTATTCAGATGGCTGGCCTTCCTCTTCCCCGCTATAGCCAACCGGATTCTTGCCGGAAACAAATAAGTAGTAGCTTCCTCTTTACTGGGGACAGAATCAATTACAGGGAGAGAAAGTTGCCTTAACACTATTATTGTAGTTTTATCTATCTTAGCAGTGACACACAAACTGCTTAAATACTCCTGATGACACGATCGCAAAGATCTCTTTTGCTTTTCCTGCTAATAGGGCATTTCGCTTTCTCTCAAGCTGATTCACTAAAGAATGAACCTATCGACAGCCTGCTGGTATGGCTGGATGACAATATCCTGCCGAATCCAGAATATTATCATGATATCGCACTACACACCTTAGCCAAAGCTCATGCAAGCAAAGATGATTTTCTGGTTGGAGAAGCCCACTCACGCCTGGCTTCTTGGCATGGCTATTACATCCCTTTTGTAGAAGACTCGATTGTATATCATAGTGAAAAAACGGTAGAGTACTACCAAAAGGCTGAAGCTGTGGAAGAGTTGGCGGGAGCTTATCTGAGCCTTTCGATTGATTATATGAATACTAGTCTAACCCAGAAGGCGCAGGAAGTCTTATTTAAAGCCATTACCATCTACGAAGAATTAGAGGACGAGGCGGGCCTGGGGCGGGCCTATCGGCGCCTTACGGTACTTTGTAATATAGAGGAACAACTAGATCAAGCGGTAGAGTATGGTAAGCAAGCTTTGGATCTTTTAGTAAAAGACGAAGATTATTATTCTATTTCCTTGGTATACCTGGAGTTCATTGATATCTATCGAAAATTAGAGCGTTATGAAGAGTCCTATATGGCTGCCGACAGTTGTATCGCTATCGTGGAACGTGCAGTGGACAATGGACAAGCTATTATGGCGCGAGCCTATGCGGATAGGGGAAAGACGGCTGCAGTGGTTGAGGATTTTGAGCAGTCTTTTCAAGATCATAATAAGGCCTTAGCGATCGTGACCGAATTTGTTGGCCCTGATCATCCTGCCGTAGCGACTTTTCGCGATGGGGTGGGTAGAGCCTTGTTTAGGCAAGAAAAGTACGATGAAGCTTTACCCCATTTACAGGCCTCGGTGGAAGGCTATGAGGAAAGAGAGCAACAGTGGGTCGCTGAGATGGTTACCTCCTATGGCTTATTGGCGGACTGTTATGAAAAGCTAGGTAACTATCAGCAGGCTGTCTTTTACCAGAAACAATCTAGGGCGGTACAGGACACCCTGACCAGAAATAAGATTGCCAATCTCGAATCGGAGGCGCTGATTAAGTATGAGACCGGAAAGAAGGATCAAGAACTAGAAGAGCAAGCAAAACTTATCCGACAAAAGACCAAAATTCAGTGGT
Source organism: Saprospiraceae bacterium (assembly GCA_019634045.1). Lineage (GTDB taxonomy): Bacteria > Bacteroidota > Bacteroidia > Chitinophagales > Saprospiraceae > DT-111. The sequence goes on along the minus strand of JAHQWA010000619.1, from coordinate 1,427 downwards.
TGAGCATCGGCATTGCAGTATCATTAGCACTCTTACTGACCGCACTCTTTTACTTCTTCAAGAGAAATCAAAAAACAACGGCTGCTCTGGCCGTGAAGAATTCAGAGAATGAGCTACTGCTCAAAGAGATCCATCATCGGGTGAAGAATAACCTGGAAATGGTTTCGAGCCTCTTGAAATTGCAATCGGTAAAGACCACGGATCGGGAAGCGAAGGATGTCATGCGAGCTAGTCAGAATCGGGTGCAATCCATGGGTATTATTCATCAGAAATTGTATCAAGGGGAGAACCTAGGTTCGATTGAAATGCTGGACTATTTTCAGAATCTAAGTGAAAATATCATTGATGCTTTTGGTGCCAATGATAAGGTGGAGGTGCAGTATGATATGGATATGGTGGAATTGGATGTAGATACGGCAGTGCCTATTGGCTTGATCGTTAATGAGCTGTTGACCAATTCCTTGAAATATGCCTTCCCAGAAGATCGGAAAGGAAAAATAGAACTGAGCTTAACCGAAATGGATGAAACGCAACTGCAATTGGTCGTTGCGGATAATGGGGTAGGCCAGACGGTCGGAGCTGCTCCGAAAGGCACCGGCTTCGGCTCTCAATTGGTACAATTATTGACGAGTCAATTGCAAGGTAGCATGCAGGCGGATTATTCTACCGGGACGAGATTGGTTTTTCAATTGGAAAAGGCGAATTGGGGGTAGCCGTCCTACATCGTGATCTTGATTATTCCTGGACACAAGTAGCAGAAAATGGACTAATAATTTGTTATTTTTGATTTTTCCTGCTGATATTGAGGAGTGGCCTTCTCCAAGCCTACATTTTAAGATTAAGCTTCTTCATTTCAACAATTGTATCACCTGTCTATCAGATTGAAGATTTGTTCTCTTTGATTGGTTAGTTACGAAAAAATTATCCTCCATCTTTTGATTCATGTTTGCCCAAGTATAATTTATACGCACGACTATGAATAAACCTATTAAGGTCTTAATTGTGGAAGATGAAACCCTAATTGCTGCCAGGATTTCGGTAGAATTAGACGAGTTGGGATACGAAGTAACCGGTATGGTTACGCGAGCAGAGCAGGCTCTGCTGCATTGTCAGCAAATGCCACCCGACGTGATTCTCCTAGACATTAAGCTGAAGGGACAAATGGACGGGGTAGAGTTGGCACATGAGCTCAATGAACGAGGCGATATACCCATCGTCTTTTTGACGGCAAATGCCGATGAAGCTACTTTCAATCGCGCCAAAGAAGCGCTCCCCCAGGCCTTTATTTCTAAACCCTACAAGAAGCTGGATTTAGCACGGGCCTTGGCCTTGGTCGCTAGCCGCTTGAACGCACAAAGAGAGGAGAAAGAGGAGGAGAAAGAAAAAGAGGAGGAGACTTCCTATATTCTAAGTGACCGAATCTTTGT
>JAHQWA010000618.1 GCA_019634045.1 Saprospiraceae bacterium | reverse complement strand
CCCCACCAATAGCAAAACGGCTCATCTCCCTCTTGATCATCTAAAAACAGTTGAAAATTCTCACGTACTTCCTGATGCAACTTGGCTTTTGCTTCCTCCAAACCCAAGCCCTGTTCCGACATGAAACGATCTACATTTTGGCTGTAAGCATTAAAGTCTCCACTCTTTTGATATCGCTTCTCTAATCCACCGTAACCAGCATCTCTAGGGGTACCGGGCGTCCAGACCTTATAAGTATAACCGATATGATAGCCGCTTTCTTCCAACAATAAAGGAAAGGTGGGAATTTTATCATCCCATACAGCACCCTGTAAGATGGCTCCCAAACCAGTCCTGTAAAAATGCTGTCCGGACAATAGGGAACTGCGGCATGGAGTACAGGATGGGGCATTAACAAAGGCTTGGGTGAAAAGGACGCCTTCCTTGGCTAGGCGATCGACATTCGGGGTCTGTAGTACGGAATGTACCGGATCGGCTCCATCTAGCTTGGCGTAACAGCTGGCGTATTTGCCCCAATCATCTGCAAAGGCAAATAGGATATTTGGACGTTTAGCCTTGCTGTCTGTAGCTGGGGTCTCACAACTGCTAAGCAAAAAAGAAATAAAGAGAAAAGGAATGGAAGAGCAAAGGAAATAGGCGATAGTTCGTTGATTGGTTCGCTTCATTTTGTTGGTTCGTTTTGTTGATGGAAGATTACATTAATGTACCAAATATTCGTCAAATCCACAGCCCAGTTCGTCGAAACATTCCAGCACAATGGGAACTAAATTGAAATAAATGCAGTTTTATTTTTAAATTAATAGCACCGCAATAATCGCTCTTCTGATCTATACGCGCTTATCCAGATAGATTGAGAATACAAAAGAAATTGGACTTCAAATGGTAACGTTTTTGGAGACCAGGTAATATAATAACCAAAGACTATAAGGTTTTGGCTCGCTGCTTATCGTAATGGATAAAGACGCTTAGGCAGAAGGCAGAACGGTCTTAGACTAATCCAAAGAAACACAGGACGACTATGTTAGAATCACACTCAATCATTCAGGAGAATGAGGTATTTCTCCAAAAACACGGATCAGATTTACAAGCAAATATCTTCATTTCCAGACGTAAGACTTTCGTTGAAATGTTATTTCTACATTTGGATGAAAATGGAGATCGAACAGCGCTAAATGGAGTCCTTTCCAATTTGGCGAAGAATAGCGAAACGGCAAGAGGTATCTACTTAACCTCTTACGAAAACCAGCTGGCTATTCGCACTCCCAATCAACATCAACGCAGCCTTTTTTGTAACCTCTTTCTTACAAGTGCGGGATTATCGAAGATTCATCAGAAGGATGAACGCTGGTTTCCTATTCTAGATCACTTACGAGGGAATCGCCAGGACTTGGAAGGAAATATTCCAGATTTAGATGCCAAATTCCAAGGGGAGAAAAGCATTGATGCAGTCATGATTTTAGGCCACAATAGTAGGGATGCCATACCAAGGATTCGCCGTTCCCTTAACAGCGAAATCTTTCCGCGGATAGGTGTGGAGCTCCTTTTTGTGGAAGAAGCCCAAGTGTATCGAAATAACCTAATGGGAAACAATCGGGAGCGCGGGCTAGTCGTAGAGCACTTTGGCTATGCGGATGGGGCCAGCAACCCATGTATCACCGAACGAGAGTTTGGGAAATTTGGGGCTACGGGAAAAACCATGAACGAATGGAACCCGGTATCTTCCTATCGGGAATTTGTTGTTCCGGAACCCGCTTCGCCAGATCAGCCAAGTTTTGGTAGTTATTTGGTGCTGAGAAAGATGAGGCAAGATGTGGCCAAATTTAATGCAGTGCTCAAGGATGTGGCCAACAAGATGAATGAAACGAAAGCAGAGGGGGAAAGCACGGTCACAAGTCAAGAAGTGGGAGCATTAACCTTCGGTCGCCGTCGCAATGGAACTTCTCTAGAGCGAGGGCCTGCCTTTGACGATAAAGGATTGAATGATTTTCACTACCCGCCGGAAAGCAAGTGTCCATTCTTTGCGCATGCTCGCAAGATGAACCAACGAGAAGTAGAATCTTCGCCGGGCTTACCAAGAATGTACCAAGTTCCCAATCCCATTATCCGCCGAGGAATAACCTATGGAAAGCGGAGATTGCGCTACGGGAGCTTGGATACTACCATTGAGCCCAGCAGTGAGGTGGGGCTATTCTTTATGTCTTTCCAAAAAGATATTGATCGCTACCAGCAGATTTTGCAAAATAGTTGGGCGGGGGACTTGGATCCTATTTTGGGGCATCTGGACGACCCTAATAAAACCATGGAGCATGAAATCCCCGGCTTGGACGGTACTTATGAAGGGTTCGGGAAATTCGTCGATTTGTTAGGCGGGTTAAACCTGTTTGCACCGAGTCTTAGTTTCTTTAAAAATCTATCAACACCAGAAGTGATTTAAACAGATTGGCCTCGTCTACAGCCAATAAGTTTGAATGAGTTCGTAACATAAAAAACAGCATTATGAGTCCAATCTTAAGAAACATCCCCATTTTTGGCCCGGATCGCTACTCCTTTATGGATGTTGTCAAGCACTACAATGACATGAAGGTGGGATATGATGGGGCAATTTTGCGATATGGCCGAGTAGGCTATAAAATTTTTCTACCAGAAAACGATGGTGGAAATGTACCTATCCGGCATCAATTAAGAGTAGAAGAGATCTCTGACGAATTTGGCCTGGGAGAAGTAGAGAATACTGCGATCGGATTTGAGTTTGAGCTTCCACTGAAGAAAGGCTTTAAAACGAATGTCTTTGTGGAATTACTGCCATGGGATCTTTCCAAGCGGCGTCTTGCCCATGTAGAATTACGGAATGTCTACTTTAAATCAATCGATGATCATTCGGACCACAACTTCTTTATTGAGCCAGAGAATGATGATTACGCCTATTTTAGTGTAGTGCTCAACAAAGAAACAGATGCTGATCTTACCACGCCAAATACTTTTCTACAAAACAAGATTCTAGATCAGGTCAAGGATCGATCCGAGGTGATCAATCGCCTCTTCATCCTACGTGTGAAGCAGATTGTTTGGGATGCTCAATATGAGCTGGAAGATATCGTGAGTAAGTTTGAGGTTCGGCATGATAGCATCATCATCGAGGTGGACCCGAATAATGATTAAGAAGCATAGTAGTCGTTTCGGCTGGGAGGATTAATAGTTAGTCTGTAACTTAGAGCAGACCAGCTTAACACCTATGTTTTGTATCCATTTTTCATTGTATCCGCCCAGCCAATCTTCACAGAAGTTAATATCGTACAGCCTCGGGCTTCTAATCTTTGCTATGGGTATCCTTGGATGTGCATCTGAGCAAAGCCAGGAAGAAAGAATGGATGCCCTTTGGCTAGATATTATCCGCCCTAAGGAAAAGGACGAAGTGCTAGTTCCAGCGTGGTGCGAAGAATTGGAAGGCCTAGCGCGGCAACAACCGGAACGCTACGCCGATTATCTCATTGGCGCCAATGCCATGGCATCTGCCAATTCACAAACGTATGACGAATGGACAGGCCCACTTGGAAGAGGCCTAGAGGACTTAGAGCGGTATGAAGAACACCTAAGTGTAGCAAAAACTTTTTACACTAAGGTCTCAATCCTGTATGAAGATGCTAGACTTCATGATTCGAAAGGACTAGTGGGACTGGCTGAAAGTAAGTATCAAAAAGTATGGAAAAGTTTACCGGCTCAACATCCTGATTCTACCAGATTACTTGCTTTTCGCAATGCCTTACCCATCTCTTTGGCCCAACTTTCTTTGTTCCAGGGGGACTATAAGCAAGCGGAGTACTGGCTAGACCAGCTGTGGGATCAATTGGACGTCGGTCATCCTTTTTATCCGGGACTAGCTTATAGCACACGTGCGCAAGTGGAACAGGCTAAAGGAAAGGATGAACAAGCCATCGAATTCTACAAAACCTCGATACAATATTTCTTAGACAACCGTAGGAAGACCATACCAGGACACTATATGGAAACCTGTATGCACTTTGCAGAGTTCTTGCGGAAAAAAGGAGATTTTGATCAGGCTTTACAAGTCATCTTGGCCGCATCCAAACAAGAGTTAAAGGGAGAACGACATGCTATCTATCGGGCTTACCAAATGGCTAAAATTTACTTGTCCCAAGGCGAATTAGATGAGGCTTTTCAGCAAATTACCCAAGCCCTTTCACTTAGTAAGGAAGTGACCCATGAGGAGTACTACTGGCATGCCAAAATCCTGGCAGTGCAAGCCGAAATTGAATTTGCGCAGCAGGAGTACACGCTAGCTGTCCGGACCGCGCAATTGGGCTTGGATCAATTGAATGCTGCTGATCTTAGTACGAATATCCAAACTAGCCCAGATCCCAGGGAGATTGAATCTAAGCTAGATGCCTTACCGCTACTGATCACCAAGGCCAGAGCCTTGTCAAAAGAACAATTGCGGCAAGATCAGCCCTCGTTTGAGCCCCTAATCTTAGCCTTACAAACTTTCACTCGCGCGATTGAACTCATCCAGATATTGCGTGCCGAGTACAAAGATGATGAGGTAAAGGAATTTTTGTCCAGCTCCTCCTTTATGCTGTTCGAACCCGCGATCAACACGGCTTACAGGCTATATACCGAAACCAAAGAGTTCGAATATCTTCGGCAAGGATTGAAAATTGCCGAAACCAGTAGATCTCTTTCCCTACTGGAAAACCTAAGAGGCCATCAGGCTCAAGCAATCTTAGGAATACCAGCGGAGGTGCTAGCAGAAGAAAATAGCTTAAAGTATCAAATCAGTAGATTGGAAAATGAAGTAAAATTACTATCAGACCCAAATTGGAAAACTGAGCAAAGACAGCTACTGTCCTCACGGAGAGAAACTTATCAAAAATGGCAAGAAAAAATCCAGAAGCAGTACCCCGCTTATTATGAGTTAAAGTATCAGGAAGAACCGATTGATTTAGAGGCTATACAATCCTCACTTTCCACTAATGAAGCGGTACTTTCTTTCTTTTGGGGAGAGGAAAATATCTATGGTATTTTGATTTCTCACGACCAAACAAGCTTTCAACGGATTCCTCTGTCCAACAGTCTAAACACAGCTATCCAACAATTTAGTACACAGATATCTTCCAGAAGGGGTGGAAATTCCAGCACTAAATTGGAAAGACTAGTTACCGCCGGTCACACCATCTATAAAGAAGTTCTTATGCCCTTTGGTACCCTACCAGAAAGATTGATCCTTGTCACAGATGGCCCCCTTCACTACATTCCCTTGGCGGCCTTACCGACCGCTATCGTTTCGACAGAGTCGCCAAAGGCAATCCCTTATCTAATAGAAAAACACATTATTAAGCGCATCTTCTCGGTTGCCGTATGGCTCCGCCACATCCGGTCCCAGCATACCGAAATAGCCCAAAATGGCCCCAAGGCCATAGATACCTTACTCGTACTGGCACCAGCAAAATTTCCCGATGACAGCCAACTCTCTTTAGATTCTGTACAGTTAAAGGCGGTTTTTGGGGAGAAGGTACACTTAGTTCGCGAGGTGAATACGGAGCGTGCTAAGGCCTTATTACAGCGTAATTATAAGTATGTCTTGATTTTTTCTCATGCTTCTGCAGGTGGGGGGCGTCCCTATATTCAATTGTCTGCTGACAGTCTATATCTCGAAGAGATCTACCATACAGATATGGGGACTAACTTCATTGTTCTTGGAGCGTGCGAGTCAGGCATAGGAATGGATCGAAAAGGTGAGGGATTGCTTAGTATCGGGCGGGCTTTTATCTATCAGAATGTTTCAGATGCTGCCATGACCCTCTGGAAAGTACAAGATGCGCCTGCTTTGAAAATTACCCAGTCCCTTTTGCAGCATCACATACAAGATGGTCTTGATCCGGCGGAGGCTTTACGCACTGCGCAACTAAGCTTTCTGCGTAGTCCCGACGCCAGTGGCTTACCGTATCAATGGGCGGGCTTCGTGGCTATCGGACAGTAGGCGATTGGTTCTAATTTGTTGAAGCGGAACTCAGAATTTCTCGGGCCTGTTGATGAAAGGGATGATCAGCCCTGTTAATTACCTCTTGCCAAATTAAGCGAGTGGAATCCATTTGGCCGGAAAGGAAATGGGAAAGTCCTAGGTAAAAAGTGGCTGGCTCTTTAAAAAGCGGTAAGGCTTCCCCCTCGATAATGGTTTTGAATACTGCTTTTGCTTGTTGGGCATCAAACCGCTCACGCAACAATATTTTCCCATATTCAAGCCGCATTTCATAGTCATCATCATCTGCGGGAAGAAGGTCTAGGTATTTAGAAAGATAGGGGAGGGCTTGTAGGGCCTGTCCTGCCTCCATCAATTGCTGAGCACTTTTTAGATTTGAATCATCTTCATCCCCCAGATTCTGCAAACCAGTTTGGTAAGTCAAATATTGATCCCAAGCTGGCAATTGTTTATCGAAATTTGTGGAGGAAGGTGCTTCAACAAGAGGGCTGTGGTCGTTATCGGAAGGTCGAGTTATATACCAAACAATAGGTAATACCAATAAGACCATTAAAATCCCGATCCACAAGCTTACACTTTTTTTGCGCTTCGCAGCATCTTCCTGCTTGATATTCTCCAATTCGGTTAACAAAGCGAAACTAGTTCGCTCTTGCATGTCCTTACGAAACTGCCGAAACCATTCTACTTCCGCGGCAAAAGCTGCATCAGTAGCCATCCGGTCTTCTACGTACTTGCTTTCACTGACTGAACTTTCCTGTTTGAGATACCGCTCAATCAGCTCATAGGTGGACTCCTCTTGATTCATGACTTTACTTTGATTTCCCTTTGGGTACCGGCATCAGGGAGCATTAATTTAAATCGGGGTCTTGGCGCATTAGTTTTCGCAGTTTGTCTAAAGCCCTAAACTTAGCGATACGGGCGGCGCCACTACTTGGGAAACCCATCTCAGAAGCGATTTCCTCATGTGGCTTTTCCTGTAGATAATAGGCTGTTATTAACGTTCTATCTTTTGGTTCTAGGAGATAAAGATACTTATGGATAAGCTGTAGTCTTTCTGCTTTCTTTTTTGCTTCTTCTTCTAAATTGAGATAGGCATCCAAGTTAACATATTCGGTGAAATCGGCATTTGTTACAGATGACCGACCTTTTTTTTTCATTTTTTTTAGCCAGATCTTGTAACAGATAGAATAATAGAACTGCTTTAAGGGCACACTAAGGATGAATTTGCTTTTGCCACAATAGCCAATTAGAGCTAGCGCTCCTTCCTGCATGAGATCCCAGCTTTCATTGCGTTGGACTTGGTACTTCTTTAGTAGTCCCAAAATTAAAGGAAAAGTTTGTTGGTGCAATTCCCTAATGGCTACCGCCTGCCCTTTGCATATATCTCTAAATAGCTGAATATCTGGATGTTGGTCTTCGTCTGTGTCTTTATTCATTATCCAGTCGTACCCTTATTATAATCTCGTGTTCAAAAATATGCCCTGCAACTGTAACAAATCACCATCTGGAGGAATATGATTGGTGACTGCCCATTTGTGAGGGATTCGTCCAAATATAGAAAACTAAGCTTGTATTACTTGAATCCTTTGAACGGGAATTAAACTTAGGGGTAGTGCCCTGCCAATTAAACCTAAATAGAAATACAAGTAAGAGATTATGGATGCTCTTGCTGCGCTACGATATACAGCGCTGGAATAATCAGATGCGGAAATTACCGCTAACCCCAAAAAACCGTTTGTTACTCTCTAAAACTGGACTACACACTACCCATTACTATATGGACTCTAGCGCTGTTATGCTTCTAGGGCTGATCTTGTTTGCTTCCCGCTTATTGAAATTACTTCAGTAAATCAACTTTCGAGTATTAAACCATCGGAAATTCTTCGTAATTTAAGATCGGAACAGGAGGTCTTATGGGCGAAATGTTATCCCAATTTGACGCTTAGTCCTGTCCTCAGAAGTACAGAGCAAAACGAATCCAACAAATGAAAAATCGCCTTTTAACAAAAGCGCTAGGGCTACTGTTGCTATCTGGTTTATACTATGGATGCAGCGAAACTTATCCACCATCTATAGAGCAGGAACTAGCCGCACTTCCCAAGGAAATTGACTACAACTTTCATATCAAACCCATATTATCTGACCGCTGTTTCGCTTGCCATGGACCTGATGCTCAAAAGAGAGAAGGAGAATTAAGGTTGGATGAAGAAAGCGGTGCTTACGCCGCTCTAGCCAGCGGAGCTGGACATGCCATTGTACCTGGTAGTCCAGCCAAAAGTCAGTTGGTTCAACGTATTTTAAATAGCGATCCGGAGCTAGTAATGCCACCTCCTGAATCTAATTTGTACCTAAACGATCAGGAAAAGGCTTTGCTTATCCGCTGGGTAGAAGAAAAGGCGATTTACAAAGCACATTGGGCTTTTACTAAACCTGAACCGGTAGACCTTCCCCTTACAAATCAAGCCAATTGGTGCCAGAATGAGATTGATCAGTTTGTGCTTCACCGGCTGGAGGAAGAGGGCGTATCGCCAGCTCCTGCAGCTGAAAAACACCATTTAATCCGTCGACTCTTTTTTGATCTGAATGGGTTGCCACCGAGTATGCCAGAGCTTGACTATTGGCTGGGGCAGACTGGAGAGGATTGGTATGAAAACTTGGTGGATACTTTGCTTGCAAAACCAGCCTTCGGTGAACGAATGGCAGCGCATTGGTTAGATGTGGCTCGCTTTGCGGATTCGGAGGGGTATCTGGATGACTTTCATCATGCCTTCTGGCCTTATCGGGATTGGCTGATCAGGAGTTTTAATGAAAACCTACCCTATGATAAATTTATTCTCTGGCAAGTAGGAGGAGATCAGTTGCCAGAGGCTACTACTGATCAAATATTGGCCACCGCCTTTAATCGAAATCATAAGCAAAACTCTGAGGGTGGCATTATTGCAGAGGAATTTCGAGTAGAATATGTAGCAGATCGTACCAATACGGTTGGTACGGCCTTCATGGGCTTGACGATGGGCTGTGCTCGTTGTCATGATCATAAATATGACCCCATTAGCCAAGAGGACTATTATAAACTGTTTAGTTTCTTCAACTCAACAATTGAGAGAGGAGATGGTATTTTCAGTGCGAATGCTATCGAATATGGCCAAGGGGTATCCAATTTTGAGTCAATGAATTCTGGCCCCGTCTTGGCATTGCCTGATCCTGAAGTGGCAGCGATTAGAGACTTTTTATTGCAGCAAATCTCTAGTAAACAAGATAGTATTAGAAAATACCGCTCAGGAAACTTGGAAGCCGCCAAGCAGTGGGCTGGGCAACAAAAGAATGCACAAGAATTGGAAGATCGTGTCCGAGCAGCAACAGTAAGTCATTTGACATTTGATGATATGGAGGAAGGGACTACTTCTGATCTGGCCAAAGGAAACAAAGCTGCTACTTTTTGGGGAGGGATCACGGCTGTGGAAGGACGCTATGGACGGGCCATTCGGAGCGATGCTAGTGGCCAGTTGGTAGCGGAGGGGAAAAAGGCTGCCTTCGAACGGATGGAACCATTTACCGTCAGTTTTTGGATAAATACCCCTAAATTATTCGAACGAGCCCATGTGCTTTTCAATGGAAATGCCCGCATACAAGGATATCGGGGCTGGGACGTGGTCCTTGATTCCAACCGAATTCACTTTCGCCTCAATCACGCCCACCCTTATCAATCCTTAGATATAAGAGCCCCAGAGACCTTGAAGGTAGACGAATGGACCCATTTTGTTTGGACTTACAATGGATCAAGCAAAGCTGCCGGTATGCGCCTTTTTCAAGACGGAAAGGAAGTACAACCAGTGATTGAGCGCGACTACCTCTATCGCTCCGCTAAACCTTACTTTGAATCTGGCCCAACGGTTTACATGGCCTATGGTGGCATTACCGTTGGCAAGCGGCATTATGATCAAGATTTTACCGGGGGCCTATTGGACGAGATACGTATCCTTAATCAGGAAGCGGGAGAGATCGTAGCGCAATATCTATATGAGAAAGAAAGAGGAGCCAAGTCATTCCTAAGTGCGTTGTCAACTGGGCATGCCCAAATTCATGAGTTCTATGATCTGTTTGTAGATCCACAACTGGAAAGACAGCGCAGGGATTTACGTCGGATACAGGCCCAAGAGGTAGAGGCGATTGATACTGTGCGGGAGATTATGGTGATGGGAGATTCGGAAAATGCACGTCCGACTTTCGTTTTGGATAGAGGTGTCTATGATGCGCACGGAAAACCAGTTGGCCGGGAAGTGCCAACTTCCATTCTGCCCTGGCCCGAAGAACTCCCTAGGAACAGATCCGGTTTGGGGCAATGGTTGATTCATCCCGATCATCCCTTGACAGCACGGGTAGCTGTTAATCAGATGTGGTACTTAATGTTCGGTCGAGGTATCGTGGAAACCGTGGAGGATTTTGGAAATCAGGGAGCCTTGCCTTCACACCCAGCTCTATTGGATTGGTTGGCTTTGAAGTTTCAAGAGAGTGACTGGGACTTAAAAGAACTTTTGAAGTTGATGGTGTCCAGTGCTACCTATCGCCAGTCTTCCAAAATCAGATCGGATATAGCCGAAAGGGATCCAGAGAACCAGTGGTTACATCGTGGCCCAAGATATCGAAGATCTGCCGAGATGGTCCGAGACAATATTTTGGCGGTTAGTGGCCTATTAAATAATAGCATCGGAGGTGCCTCCACCTTTCCCTACCAGCCGCCAGGTTTATGGAAAGAGGTAATGACGCATACCTTCTTTCCAGAATATCAAGAAGATCCCGAATCTGGCTTGTACCGGCGTAGTATCTACACTTTTTGGAAACGCAACATGCCAGCACCCAGTATGCTGATATTTGATGCCTCCTCCCGGGCTGAATGTCAGGTTAGAAGACAAAGAAGCAGTACTCCCTTGCAGGCCTTGGTCTTGTTGAATGATCCGCAAGCCATCGAGGGATGCCGGGCGCTGGCCGAGCTAACTTATGTGGACAGCAAAGGAGATGCTGAAAAAGCTACAGCAACTGTTTTCCGTAGCTTGACAAGTAGGGAGCCATCTGAAAAAGAACAGGCTATTCTCAAGCGACAGTATCTAGATGAACTAGCCTATTTTCAAGCAGATCAAAGCCGAACGCAAGCATACTTAGGAATTGGCTATCGGCCACCTGCACAGCATGTTCCTGCACCTGAGTTAGCCGCCCTGGCTCGAGTAGCCAATACCGTATTAAACTCTACGGAAGCCTATTACAAGAACTAAAGATCAAGGAAAAACAACATCATGCATAGCAATCCTGATATACAAAGAGCACACTACCTCAAGACCCGTCGAGAATTTCTTCGGACTACAACTAAAGGCCTAGGGGCTTTGGCAATGGGATCTCTCTTATTCCCTTCAAGCGGGACCAGCCAGCATCTTCATGCTGACTTGTCTGAGGGAGGGATTTTACAAAGTCTTCATCATGTGCCTAAGGCCAAACGAGTGATCTACTTGTTCCAGAGTGGCGGACCTAGCCAAATAGAATTGTTCGACTACAAGCCGGAGTTAAATAAGAGATGGGGAGAAGAAATACCGGATAGTGTGAGAGGGAATCAGCGTTTCACCGGGATGTTGGCTGCCCAATCTAGTTTTCCAATGGTAGGGTCCTTTTACGATTTTTATCAGCACCCGAAAACAGGTGGCTATTACAGTAGTCTCGTTCCAAATATTGCCAATATAGCCGAGGATATCTGTATGGTGAATTCCATGTATACGGAGGCCATTAACCACGAACCGGCGATTGTATTTATGCAAACGGGATCTCAACAAACGGGGCGCCCCAGTATGGGGGCTTGGATGAGCTATGGCTTGGGGAGTCCGAATGAAAATTTGCCCGCCTTTATTGTGCTCCTCTCCAAAGGGCGCTCCGATACGCAGAACTTGAATATGCAAGCTTGGTCAAATGGTTTTTTGCCCTCCCATCATCAGGGGGTCCAGTTTAGATCCGGCTATGATCCAGTTTTGTACCTCAGTAATCCTGCTGGCATTGATCGCAATAGCCGACGTAGAGAACTGGACTATTTACAAGAACTAGAAGCGGAGCAAAAAAGTACATGGGGTGATCCCGAATTTGATTCCAAGTTGAGTCAATATGAAATGGCCTATCGAATGCAAACTAGTGTGCCGGAAGTGACAGATCTATCAGATGAACCCGATTACATTTTTGATCTATACGGAGAAGAAGCCCGCATTCCTGGAACCTTTGCGGCCAACTGCTTGCTGGCTAGGCGTTTAGCGGAGAGAGATGTACGGTTCATTCAATTGTATCATTTGGGATGGGATCAACATGGGAACTTGCCCTGGGCTATCAAACGAATGGCCAACTCGAGTGATCAAGCCTCGGCTGCCCTAATCACTGATCTAAAGCAGCGCGGTCTCTTGGATGATACCATTGTGGTATGGGGGGGAGAATTTGGCCGTACCAGTTTTTCTCAAGGACAGTTGACCAAAGAGAACTATGGCCGTGACCATCACCCTCGCTGCTTCTCCATGTGGATGGCCGGCGGTGGCTTCAAGCCCGGCATGCATTATGGTCAGACAGATGACTTCAGCTATAACGTGGCCCAGAACGGTGTCCATGTACACGATTTTCAAGCTACTTTACTCCATTTATTGGGCATTGATCACGAGCGGCTTACTTTTAAGCATCAGGGAAGGCGGTACCGCTTGACGGATGTGCATGGGCGGGTAGTCAGGGACTTATTGGCTTAAGCTAGAAAAAGGGCTTTCCACTAAAAAACTAACTATATCTACGGTAAATACAGCGGGCTTTACTAGTCACTAAGAGTGATGGTAAAGGGGCACTTATTTTGATTTTATCAAAAAATTGTATCTTTAGCTCATAGTCTCCTCATAATAAAACCTTATTCAAGGTTTACATTCCTTCTTTTTGCATCGGTGTCTCGATCAATTTCCAAATTTTATTTGAACTTCAAACAAATAGACCATGCCTGCTGATAACGAAAAATTCGTGACTCTGCTGGGGGATGCCAAATCCCTGTGTAAAGCTAAGTTAGCTACTTTTACCCTAGTCCGGGGAGAAGATGATGAGCCACTTCAAAAACTTGCTACGGAGGCCCGAGAAACCTATGAGGCCTTTGCTGATCCAAAATTCAAATTGATCACTTTTAGCTTTGATGAATTCAAGATTCGAAGTTTACTAGGGGACATTGATGACATTGAAACGGATGGATTTGCGGACTTCGAAACCAAACTTAGCGAAATGCTACACTTTCTAAAGGATACAGCACTAAAGGAAGCTGTGGCAGCCAAAGCTCAATTGTCAACTGAAATTGTCAATGCTGAAATCCTTGCGGCTCTCACCCAATGCGCCACCAAAATAACTCAGCGAATAAATGCGTTTGCCGATGCAAGACCAAAGGTAAATATCCTCAATGATGGGACCTATCAAAGGCTACACCGAAAATATGATCATTTTAGAGATAAGTATAGAACACTGTTGAAAGACAAGACAATCAAGGGGACGGAAAGCGATGTAATAAGTATAGATAATAGAGCTGAATTGATTGCAACTGCTCCAAAAAAGTCTGACTTCTTGGACCAATTCGAAAAACTAAGCAATTTCATCCAAGGAAAGGTGAAGGCCGCTCAGCAAACTGCCTAATTTTGTTATCTGTACAGTTATTCTCTAATTACATCATCATGAGATTCATTTCTGTTTTTTTTGTCTTTACGATCTTTTTGCTTTCCCCCTTCGAAACCGAAGGACAAAGTTTGTTCAAGGATTCTAAAACTCTCGTGCAGCGGGTAGACGATATTCGGCAAACTAATTTGCAGCGGTCTTTGGTAATGAACACCTTGCAGCAAATTCGTAGAGATTCGAGTCTCTTTGATTCATTACAGACACTGATCCGTCTAGACACGCTCCGAAAAGATAGTATCCTACTAACCCGCGCAATGGTCAGTCATTCCAGTCAAATCTTAGCCATTCTCGATCATTATCGGGATTGGGCGGATGAAGAGAGTGAATTCTTAGAAAGAATCGAGAAATTGAACGAAGTCTTTGGATCAGATAAAGACCTTGGGGGTATCCTGCGTACTGTTAAGCTTGATTCGTTATTGAATACCCATCTCGAATTATTACGAGAAAGTTTTTATAACTATCAAGACACCTTACGTTCAGCTCGCCAGCGGGAGAAAATTTTGAGGTTACTTCATGCTGAGGAAAGTGTAAGTCCACTGGAATACATTTCAAT
>JAHQWA010000617.1 GCA_019634045.1 Saprospiraceae bacterium | reverse complement strand
CGCCTAGAGGCTTTTGAGAAAGTTAATTTCTTTGCCAATGTGGGGGGCATACTCCTCCCGTCTTCCAAAGTGATCAAGAAAGGAACCTATGTTCGCAAAGGGGAATTGCTCTTCGATATTGATCAGCGGAAAGCTGAGTATCAGCTATTGGCTCAGCGCAGTCAGTTGTTGAATACGATTACGTTGATGATGCCGGATTTAAAACTAGACTATCCAGAAACTTTCCCAAAGTGGAGCGCTTATTTGGAGGCTTTTGATGTGGAAAAAGACACACCAGACTTTCCGAAGTACGAAAGCGCAAAAGAGAAATCCTTCATAGCGACCCGGGGCATCCAACAACAGTTTTACAATATAAAAAATGGAGAGGCTACTTTGGCCGATTTCAAGATATATGCACCCTTCTCAGGAGTAATTACACAAGCTCTGATCTACCCTGGAACGATGGTCAATCCTGGGCAACAATTGGGAGCCATGATCAATAATTACAGCTTTGAACTCGAAACGGCCGTAAACGAAAGAGAACTGAGCTATGTTGATGTCGGAGCAAAAGTAAGCTTACAGGGGAGCTTGCCGAACCAGGAATGGATGGGAACCGTACAGAGAATTGGAACCGAGATTGATCCCGTTACGCAGAACATTCCACTTTTTATTAGCGTCAGTGGGAAGCAACTGAAGTCGGGTATGTATCTAAGTGGAACGATTGCCGGTCGGCCTTTGGCAGAAACAGTGACTTTGCCTAAATCAATGATTATAGATCAAAATTTTGTCCTTACCGTGGCCGACTCCGTGGTGCAGCGTTTTGAGTTAGATATCGTAAAAAGGGATGAAGCGTACGTTTATGTACGCAATCTAGAACCAGATCAATGGGTGATTTATAGCTCCTTAGTTGGTTTGTTTGAAGGGCAAAAGGTTATTCCTGAACAAAAAACCGAGGAGTGAGCCGTATCATAACCTATTTTTTGAAGAATCCGATCATGGGGAATACCCTCATGATGTTGCTATTTGTGTTAGGGTATTTTGGCTTCACTAGCATTAAGACCACCCTTTTACCAGAAATAGAATTTAGGGTAATTACCATCCAGGTAATTTATCCCGGAGCATCGCCAGCGGAGGTGGAGGAAGGCATTGTGATTAAAATTGAGGAGCAATTAAAAAGCATTAGTGGGATTGAGCGAAGCACCTCCAGCTCCTCCGAAAATTTAGGATTGATCACGGTAGAAGTGCTCAAAGGTTTTGATGTAGACCTCGTGCTCCGGGATGTGAAGAACGCGGTGGACGGCATCAGCTCCTTTCCTTTGGGGATGGAACCTCCAATTATTGAAAAGCAGGAGTATGAAGGCTTTGCAATCAATTTCTCGCTTAGCGGAGCAGTGGATCTCAAGACACTGAAGGGGTTTGCAAGAGAAGCTGAAAGTGATCTCTTGGCTATTGATGG
Organism: Saprospiraceae bacterium; assembly: GCA_019634045.1. Classification (GTDB taxonomy): domain Bacteria; phylum Bacteroidota; class Bacteroidia; order Chitinophagales; family Saprospiraceae; genus DT-111. The sequence continues at coordinate 6,389 of JAHQWA010000617.1, read as the reverse complement.
AATTTCTAAAGTTGAGGTGAAGGGGTTTCCGGAGGAGGAGATTGAGATTAGCTTTCGGGAGGAAGATTTACGTAAATACCAGCTTACTTTTGATCAGGTGGTACAAAGGGTTCGCGAGGCCAACTTGGAGTTAACCGGAGGAAAGATCAAGACAGAACAGGAGGAGTTGTTGATTCGGGCGACCAATAAGGCCTACCTAGCGGCCGAATTAAGTAGTATTCCGATTGTTGAAGGCAGAAGTGGAGGGCAACTCACGCTTGGAGATATAGCGATTTTGCAAGATCAGTGGGAAGACGTGCCGACCCGGTCCTACATTAACGGGGAAGCCTCGGTGATCATTATTGTACAAAATACGCTACAGGAGGATATGCTAGAGGTGACCGAGAAGGTTCGCACCTATGTGGAGCAGTTCAATGCTAGTCACCGAGAAGTAAAGGCGACAATTATTGAAGATGCCTCCCAGCCCTTAAATGAACGAATACGACTGATGATTGACAATGGCCTAATGGGCTTTTTGTTGGTCATTATTCTCTTGGCCTTTTTCCTACACTGGCGCTTGGCTTTTTGGGTAGCCATTGCCATACCCATTTCTTTTGCAGGGATGTTCATCTTTGCCGGGATGTTAGGCGTGACGATCAATATGATGTCCTTGTTTGGGATGATCATTGTGGTAGGGATATTGGTGGATGATGGAATTGTGATTGCGGAAAATATATATCAGAAATTTGAGCGGGGTATGCCGCCAATGGAGGCTGCGCTACAGGGTACGCTGGAAGTACTTCCAGCTATTTTTGCTGCCATCATTACAACAGTAGTCGCATTCTCTGGCTTCTTTTTCGTAGATGGCAACCTAGGCGAGTTTGGCGTAGAATTAGCCATTGTGGTTATTGTCAGCCTCATATTTTCATTAGTCGAAGGCACTTTTATCCTCCCCGCACACGTGGCTTACAGTAAAGCCTTACAGTCACCAGAAGCACGGCCCAATCCGATTTTGCGCTGGCTCAATAGCTGGATGGATTTTCTTCGAGATCGCATTTACCAGCCCGTTCTTCGCTTTGCGATGCACCATAGTTTACCGATGATTGCCTTGTGCGTGGCGGGCCTGGCCCTGACCGTTGGGGCCTTCCAAGGAGGATATATTCGTAGTACCTTTTTCCCGACCGTTCCCAGCGAACGGTTCACGGTGGAATTGCGTCTTCCGGCTGGTGCTCGGGAGGAGCTTACCCTTTCGGTCCTAGATCGGATTGAGCAGGCGGCCAATGCCATGAATGAAGCGTACCAAGAAAATCTATTCCAAGGAGAACGACCTTTGTTTACGAAGATTGAAAAGAGCATCGGACCAGCGACCAACTTTGGCACGGTAACCGTTTCATTGATTGGCAATGAGTTTAGAGAAACCTTGACCACTCGAGATATCACTGCGATCATGAGAAGCCGCTTGGGACCCGTGGATGAAGCCGAGTCTCTCCAGTTTAGGATTCGAAGTGCTTTCGGTAAACCGGTAGATCTATCGATTTTAAGCAACAATTATCCCGAACTAAAAGGAGCGGCTCAAGAAGTAGAAAGGGCACTTCAAAGAATGGGGGATTTAAGAGATGTCACCAACAATAACCGACAAGGATTAAAAGAAATCAGTCTAGAACTCAAGCCTAAAGCTGAACACCTAGGGATTAGTTTAGGAGAAGTAATTCGACAGGTTCGGCAAGCTTTTTTTGGAGCTGAGGTGCAACGATTGCAGAGAGGGGTGGATGAGGTAAAGGTATGGGTGCGGTATCAGGAAAATAATCGGACAGATATCACGAATCTGGCGACTATGCGCATTCGAACCGCCAATGGTTTGGCTATACCCTTGGAGGAAATTGCGACCTTTTCGATTGAAAGAGGAGTCATTAGCATTGAACACTTGAATGGACAACGAGAGATCAATATAGAGGCAGAAATTGAAAACGACAATGTCTCGGTATCGGGTGTACAGTCCGTTATTCAAAATGAAATATTGCCTCCGATTTTGGCAAAGTATCCCTCCGTTTCGATCGAGTATGGGGGGGAAAGTCGGGAGCAACAGAAAACGATGGGCACTTTGCTGCAAGTGATTGCTATGATCTTTCTAGGGATATTCTTTATCATTCTGCTAACCTTCAAATCGGTAAGCCAGACGATCATCATCTTTGTGATCATTCCCTTTGGTGGAATTGGCATCGGCTTGGGACACTACTTGATGGATACGGCCCTAAGCATGGTATCACTTTTAGGCTTCACGGCCTTGATCGGTATTTTGGTAAATGATGCACTGGTATTTGTCACCACCTTCAACGATAAGATCAAAGATGGTTTGGACTTTGAAAAGGCTTTGTTCGAGACGGGGCTATCCCGTTTCCGGCCGATTATTTTAACCTCAGTGACAACGATTGCTGGTCTAGCACCAATCTTGTTAGAAAAGAGCCAGGGTGCGCAGCTCCTGATTCCTATGGCTATCTCCGTAGCCTATGGCCTTTTAATTGTCACGGTAATCATTCTGGCCCTCATTCCCGCTCTGATGAATGTATCGAATGCTATTAAAGTAGGCATAATTAGCCTGTGGGAGGGGGAAGCCCTTAGTCGAAAGGAAGTTGAACCTGCCTTTCCTGGCCGAAAATCCTACTACATTTTGACTTCTTCCAGTGCCTTGATTGCCATAAGCCTCTTTGCTGCTTTGTCGTGGCTGGCTTGGTCTCTAGCTAATATCTTTCTTTGAAGTTGTCAGAAAATGGGAGATGAGCTTATTGCTAAGGTGATGCTTAAAGACTTGCAAGCGAATTGTCTGACTATTCTTAAACAATTGCTTTAAGGACTTAGCTTGAAAAGGGAACAAAAGCGAAGAAACTTATGTAGTAGATCACAAACTCACCTAGTATGGATTATCTCAGCTTAAACAAGTCCTGTTGGAATGAAAGGACCGATGTACATTTTCAATCTAAGACCTATGATGTCGAAAACTTCATCCAGGGAGGCAATGCACTCAATAGCATCGAACTGGAATTGTTGGGTGATATAAAAGGGAAAAAGGTTCTGCACTTACAATGCCACTTTGGTAAGGATACGATATCCCTATCTCGGTTAGGCGCTGAAGCCACTGGGATTGATTTCTCAGAAAATGCCATTGCCCGAGCTCAGGAGTTAGCGCAGCAGACCCAATCCAATACCCGCTTTATCTTGTCTGATGTGTATGGCTTGCCTGCTGTTTTAGAGGAGAAATTTGATATCGTATTTACGTCCTATGGCACCATCGGTTGGCTTCCCGACGTGAAGCAGTGGGCGGAGGTGGTGAGCCATTTTTTAAAGCCTGGAGGTGAATTCATTTTCGCGGAGTTTCATCCTGTCGTGTGGATGATGAGTGATGATTTCTCCAAGATCCAATATCGCTATTTCACAGATGAAGCTATTGTCGAGGAAAGCGATACTACTTATACGGATGGTCAATTGTCTAAAAGCATGAAATCCGTAGGGTGGAATCACGGCTTGGCAGAAGTAGTACAGGCCTTGCTGGACACCGGTTTGCGTTTAGATAGCTTAGAAGAATTTGATTACTCGCCCTATGACTGTTTTGATAAAGTAGTGGAAGTGGAGACTGGAAAATATCAGATCCAAGGCTTAGAGGGAAAAATACCCATGGTCTATGCTTTGAAAGCGACTCAGGAATGACGGTGGAACCTATCTACAATACGCAATCCTATATCCAAGAGCATTATAATAGCCCTCTATCCATAGAGCGCTTGGAACAGCTTTCCTGCAATTCCTATCGAAACCTCCAGCGTATCTTTAAATCCGTCTATGGGGAAACTATCGGCGCCTATCAGAGTCGATTAAAGTGCGATCACGCCTTCAAAAAAATCCTCTTTTCGCAAACTGCCATTGCAGACATCGCCTTAGAAGTTGGCTATGCGGATCTACAGGCCCTACGCAAAGCTTTTAAGAAACGTTACGGATTCCCACCCAGCGAAGCACGCCGGAATAAGACTGCACTGCTTCTAGAAGATTTGCCAGAAATTGATCTAGGACTAGCACCTGATCATGAGGTCGTACATTTAGAGTCCCGGCAAGTGTTTTACCTCAGCAAACAGACAGCTTATGAAACCTGGGAAATTGATGAACTGTGGGATGAATTACTAGCGTTTGAATTTCAAGAAGGGCCGCTACAATCTTATGGTATACTGAATGACGAACCGCTCATTACCCATGATATTCATTGCCGTTACGACGCAGCTGTCACGCAAGCTGATGTAACTCAACAGCTACCCAGCAAACTGCTAGGTGGTGGACCTTATGCTCGCTTCCAACACCAAGGAAGCTACGACCACATAGAGATTACTTACGATGCTATTTTCCGAGATTGGATGCTACAAACGGACAAGGAGATTAGCAGCGAACCCATCATCGAAGAATATCTGGTGACAGATGAACATACGGATGATCCTCAGCAATATTTAACCAATATCTTGATTCCATTGCGTTGATAAAATCGCAGTGCCCAATGGCCTTTTCCGAAGAAGCAAGGTCGATTTTTCCTCTCACCTTGTCCATTTTGGACTACCCAGTCCCTTCCGTATCCCCATACTTTTGTTGAGAACAAATGCTTAATTTACCAAAGTACATACCAAGATGAGAACATCCATGTTTTTAATGCTACTAAGCCTACTGACTTTAAGTAATTGCCAATTGTTGCGAGATATGGAAAACCCGCCACAGCCCGACCTAGGGGATGCTGCTTACATCATGCCATCAGAGGAGAGCCCTCATGAAGGTACGTGGTTACAATGGCCACATAACCACACTTATCCCGGGCATACAGATCGCCATGATGTCACTTTTATCGCTATCACGAAAGCCCTGCATACAGGGGAGCGGGTTCATATAATTGTTTACGATCAGATGGAAGAGCAGAGAGTTAAGACTTTACTTGGGGCAGCAAATATAGATCTGACACAAGTTGATTTTTACGAATGGAAAACAGATGACTATTGGGTGAGAGATAATGGACCGATATTTACTTTTGATGAAAACCAGCAGCTAGTGGTACAAGACTGGGGCTTCAATGGTTGGGGAGAGAAGACGCCATTTCAACACTGCGATCAAATCCCTGTCAAAGTATCAGATATATTGAATTTGCCGAAAGTTTCCGTATCCATGATCAATGAAGGTGGTTCTGTCGAAATCGATGGCCATGGCACCTTGATGGCCAAAAAGAGCTCCATTCTGAATAGCAACCGGAATCCCGGCCTGAGTCAGTCGGCAGCCGAAGCCTTTTTTCGCCAATATTTGGGCGTGACCAATTTCATCTGGTTGGAAGGAAAAGCCGGACAAGAAATCACCGATGATCATATCGATGGTACGGCCCGATTTGCGAATGAAAACATCATTGTAACATACGAGGAGGAGGAATCAGACCCCAAAGAATATCAGCAGCTGGTTGAAGCCAGAAATGCGGATGGTCAAGCCTATGATATTGTAGAATTACCTTTAACGCGTTACCGCTTACCGGGCTCCCGAGATTATGGCATCTACATTAACTTCTATGTTGGCAATGAGGTAGTTTTAGTTCCGAATTTCGAAGATCCACATGATGAAATTGCCAATGCTAGGATCCAGGCTATTTTCCCGAATCGTCGAGTCGTGGGCATCCCTGCCATCGAACTTGGTTTAGATGGCGGTGGAGTGCATTGTGTCACGCAGCAGCAGCCACAGGCGCCATAAGGGACCGCCGCTAAGGATTTGCTCGAGATATCCAGTGAGTCTGACATTTCAACAAGTTGTATATGGTCTGTTGAGATGTCAGACTCTACAATATTTAGGTGTTTAATAGGATGTTTTTGAGCAAATAAAACTAAATTAGGCCCTGCAATTTGGCCATAAATTCCTATTTGATGCTTGAATTTTGGGCCAACTCTCTCCAAATTAGCTATTAGTAGCAATGTACTCCTTTATTACCCCCCATCTGATATAACCTATTTCATTTCCGCCTTAGAGCAAGATCAAATCCCCTCTAGCGTACAGCGGGATACGGGGTGATTTTGCTATTTCTAAAGACCAAAATTTTTGTACATGAAGAATTCAAGATTCCTTTTCGCTGGCCTGTTGATGTTATTGGTAATATCCCTTAATGGTCAGGATAAGCTCGCAGGAATGAGAAAAAATGCTATTTCTGTTAATGCCCTAGGGACAAGCCCATTTGTAGGAGTTACCTACGAAAGAATCATTTCTCCAAAGGGTACTTTCGAAATTGGAGTAGGCATACCCAGCCTTGGGCTAGGTTTTAAGCTATATCCGAGCGGTATTCAAGAGCAAAAACTGCTTTTCCATGTGGGGGCAACGGCAAATGTGACAGACTTGGGAGACGGAGTGCTGATCGGGGG
>JAHQWA010000616.1 GCA_019634045.1 Saprospiraceae bacterium | reverse complement strand
GTTGTTGCGTGTTATCACCAACAGCTCCCCTCGCCCGTTGTTGCGTGTTATCACCAACAACACCCCGCCTCTCCCCGCTTACTTGGTAGCCAAGCCCTCCGGAGCCGTACCCTTCCGGAAAAACATAAACTCACATGGTTTACCGTCCTTAGCAAGGGTAGTTGGACGCCGGAAGTCCATCCCGATTTTGTCAGAAATGGCCTGGAAACCGGTGATATCATGATCACAACCCAAAGGCGCTAGCTCAGGGATGGTCATCTTGGCGATGGCGCAGTTTCGACAATCGTGCACAATCATCTTTTTCACGCCTTCCTCCTCGATAAGTTCATTGGGGAAGTTATCATCATCCTTGAACATAGCCTTATGGTATTCCCAGAAGGCGAGGTAGGGATCCTCAAACTGGGTGAGGATGTCCGCTTGGTATAGTTCATTCATGATGGTTTTGGAACCATCTTGAATCGCGGCTTTGGCATAGGCGTAGGCTTCTACTTTATTATATCTCTTTTCCAAGTCTTCATAGATGATGATCAGCAGGAGCCATTGGAATTTAGCCAAGCCACTATAGGCGTGCTTCATGAGGTCTAATCCTTCTTTATGTTTCCTCAGTGCGAACGGCATGCGGAAGGGGAGTAGGAGCCAAAACTGTAGGAAAAGCCACAGACCCACTTTGTGGTAGAGGTGTTTGGCAAAGATGCTAGAAACCTTGATTCTAGCAGGCCAAGTCCAGGGGATGAAGGGGAAGTTTTCACCGTAATGGGGAACAGCTTTGATATCGGCTAAAGGGCGTTTTGAGATAGGGGTTTGCATGGCAGTTTGATTATGTAAGAAAGGTTTAGGACATTAATATAAACAGATCCAAGTGGGCCGTTGGTTGCGGCACCACGACTCAGAATTATCAAAATAAGGTCATTTTTGACGCTTTGCCTAGCTCCCTTCCGGTAAGGAGCAAGGGGCCGCCCTCCTTTAGCCACTTCAGCTCATCTAGTGCAGGAGGTATTCCCTGTGATTTCATTTGCAAAAATAGACAGCTGATGGCTCTTAAGGCCATGATATTTGGCTGTCTATTTTGATTTGATTCGGAATAGTTTGAAAATCATTATATTTGGTAGGTAAGTAACCCGGTAATTATACATCTATAACCTGACTGTCATGAAAAAAAGTGATGCTTTTGCACTCGCAAAGAACTATTTGCGCACCACTCTTCGTACCATTTCTAAAAATAAGGTTTATTCAGGGCTCAATATTTTGGGCTTGGCACTAGGCATAGCAGCCTTCTTATTTATCCTGCAATACGTTTGGTATGAGCGGAGCTATGACAAGTTCCACAGTAACTACGAAGACTTGTATCGGGTTCGTTACCAGATATTCCGTGGGGGCAAATTAGAAGTAGACTGTGCAGCAGCGGTGCCTAGAGTTGGGCCATTTATGAAAGAAAAAATGCCTGAGGTTAAAGCCTATGCACGTGCCTATCCCATATCAGCTGTAGTTACCTACGAAGACACGCGCTACCGGGAAAAACGAATGCATATTGCAGACCAATCTTTTTTGGAGATTTTTGACTTCCCACTCGTAGCTGGGGATGTAGCTTCCTTTGCTGATCCGAATACGGCGATAATTTCTGAGCAGGCAGCACAAAAGTATTTCAAAGGAGCAGATCCGCTTGGAAGAGTACTGGAAATAGATGGAGATGATAAGGTGGAGATTGTAGCCGTGGCCAAGGATGTACCAGAGAATTCACACCTCAAATTCGATATCCTGATTTCCTATGAAACACTAAATAACCAGACTCGAAATGACGATGGTAACTCCGCATCAGAAACGTCTTGGGGTTGGTACGATTTCAATACCTATGTGCTGCTGCAGCCTGGAACGGACCCTGAAGCGTTCGATGAAAAATTTCGGGAATTCCTATGGGAGGAGCGGGGCGAACGCTATAAAGAGCGAAACTACCACAACGATTTTCCATTGCAGGCGATTACCGATATTCATCTGTATTCCAATCTTTTACAAGAATCAGAACCCGAAGAACAAGGTGATGGGGATGCAGTAGCTTTCTTGCTAATTATTGCCTTTTTTATACTACTAATTGCTTGGGTGAACTATATTAATCTATCCACGGCGCGATCCATAGAAAGGGCACGAGAAGTAGGTGTGAGAAAAACCTTAGGAGCAACACGTAATCAACTCGTGAATCAATTTCTGGCAGAGTCCTTTTTCTTAAATTTGATTGCCTTAATCATTGCACTAGGCATTGTAACCCTCGGCATTCGCGCCTTTAATCGATTGACGGACTCCAGCCTGAACCTGGGTTTTTTAACAGATATTACTTTCTGGCTTTCAGTAACAGGAGTGTTGGTGATAGGTTCTTTAATTGCTGGACTATATCCTGCTTTCGTCTTATCCTCTTATCGACCCGTCACTGTCCTGAAAGGTAAATTGTCTGGCAATCAGACGGGACATCTTTTGCGTAAGGGCTTGGTGGTCTTCCAATTTGCGGCCTCTGCCATTTTAATTGCCAGTACGATTATTGTTTATCAGCAATTGTCTCATATGCGTAAGATCGACCTCGGATTTGATATGACTGAAACCCTGGTACTTCGGGGTCCTGAGGTGTTTGCCGTTGATTCTCTATTTAAGTCGACCAATGATGCTTTCAAGGAAGAATTGGAGAAAAAAGTTAGCATCTCTTCCGTTGCGGCTTCTTCCAATGTGCCTGGCGATGAGATATTCTGGACAAATAGTATTAAGCGACAGGAGGAAGCGGCGGATAAGTTTAAGATAATTTACAATGCAGGAGTAGATTACAATTATTTTGATACCTATAAGATTGATGTCGTGGCCGGTAGAAATTATGGTCCCTCTTTTACAACCGACACCTCTGCCTTGATATTAAATGAAGCAGCCATTCAGTATCTGGGATTTGAAAATAGCGAGAAAGCTGTTGGTCAGCAGGTCACCTTTTGGGGGCGCCCGCATACTTTGGTAGGAGTAGTGGAAGACTACAATCAGATGTCAGCGAAGGCTGAGGTGGCACCCATCGCCTTTCCCTTGGTAGTCGAGGGATCCAATTACTATACGCTCAAATTGAATGGAGATAACTATCAAGCGACTTTCAATGATGTGCAAGAGACCTATCTATCGTTTTTTCCTGGTAATCCCTTTGACTATTTCTTCTTGGATCAATTCTATAACAGGCAATACGACAATGACCGCAAGTTTAGCCGGGTGTTTACCCTTTTTGCCGCCTTTGCCATTTTCGTAGCTTGCTTAGGCTTATTCGGTCTTTCTAGTTTTAATACCCTAAACCGCAGCAAAGAGATCGGTATCCGTAAAATCTTGGGGGCCAGCGTTCCTAATATCGTGCAATTACTTTCCAGGGAGTTCCTGTGGTTGGTATTGATAGCTAATCTCTTGGCTTGGCCTGCAATCTACTTACTGATGAACAGGTGGCTTGAAAGTTTTGCTAATCGAATTTCAATAGGGGCCAATGCTTTTGTTGTTTCAGCAGTACTTGTGCTACTGATTGCATTGGCAACGGTTAGCTACAAGATTATCGTAACAGCTTTGGCGAATCCTGTTAAGGCGATTCGAACGGAATAATACGAAGCCGTTATTGGGCTTAAAATACGGGAGCTAAAGTAGGGAACCCGCAGCTGATCAGCCAGCTGCGGGTTCCCTGTTAATTTGGGCACCTTTAGAATTGAAAGCGATACATAAAATCCGGAAAAAATCCGATCTGATAGACTTCGTTGACCTCATTGGTCAAGCGGTTGTAGCGCCGCGCAAAGACATTTTGATTATCCGTTACATTTTGGATGTCAAAATAAAACTGATGCGATACTTTGCGACGTCTGCTATTAAGTTTCATACCAAACTTGACATCCAAACGGAAGTAAGAACTAAAGCGCTCGCTGAAGGCCTGATCTTGCATCAAAATCTCTTGACCAGCAACCTGTGAGGCAGCTAGATCCACTGGTGTGTAGTAGCGTCCCCCAGCAGTGGTCAATTTGGTGTCGAAGGTTAGCGCATTACGTTTGTCCTTGCCGATCTTGATCTCACGTCCCGCTAGAAAGTTTAGAACGTATTGGTTATTAAAAGCAGTATTGCGCTCTATCTCATCACTCCCCTTGTATTTGGAATCGTACAAGGAGAAGGTGAATAGACTGTAGTATCCTTTGCTAAAGAATTTCTCTAGTGTCAATTCAATGCCTTGGTTGGTCCCCGTACCCTCATTGACCAAGCTAAATTTATCGTCGGAGAAGCCAAAGTCTGCACCCTCATTCAGTAAAGAAAAGCTAGTAGGAAACGGCTCAACCGGAACTTTATCGATGTATTGATAATAGGCTTCTGCTTTCAATCGCCAATCCTGGCCCAATTTGACATCATAAGCCAGCACAAAGTGTTGACTACGGGTGGCGGCAAGATCGCGATTGGTCTCCATCAGCTCGCCCGGTGAGACTTCCTCCTGAGCCAAGAGGATCGGGAGGGGAGCTACTTGAGAATGGATTCCATATCCCAAGCTAAGAGTTTGGCCATTGAGGAATCTGTAATTTAGAGCAGCTCTGGGCTCCAAGGCAAAGTCATCGTTGAGGGTGAGGAGTTGGGCGTGAAGACCGAGGTTGAGCGTAAAGGCTTTATCTAGTTTGTATTGGGTTTGTACAAAGGCTTGCCACAAACCGGTATTATCATCGAATGAATAGGTGTTTAGCCAGTCGGGGGTGAATTCTCGGGTCCGATTGGCTAGATCGTAGTTGAACTGTTCGAATAAAACCCCCGCTCTCGCCGTTAAGCGGGCACTGAATTTCCGATTTACAAAAGAAGAAAGCGTTAGCCGGGTTTCGGTATTGTCAATCTCTCCAATGAGTGTCGATGTCTCGTCTCCTTGATCAAGATTGAAAAAGCGATTTTGGTCGATTGTCGTAGAAGAAGTGGATCCTGCTATGATGGTTCGCCAATAGGTGTTTTGATCCAGAATTAAGTTGTGCTTTAAGCCGACTACTCCAAAGTTGGACCGGACAAAAAGATCTTCGTCCGTTGCGGCAAAAAGATCCTGCTCATCCACCTCATCATGGAGGAAGTCAATGTCACTGCTTCCTGCGATTCCAAAGAAAGAGACCTGACCGATGCTGGTTTTACCCAATTGGACATTAAAAGCAATGTCTCGATAATTGGGCGTGGCATTGGTGCCAATGGGAAGACCTAATTCCGTAGCTAGACCAAGAAACGAATACCGTGCAGCCACTAGATAGGAAGAGCGTTGTTCCTTATTGATAGGCCCCTCAGCCATTCCTTCAAAACCAGTGACGGCAGCCACCTGGGCCATGAATTCGTGTTTATCTTTGTTTCCCGTACGGAAACCTAGATCAAAAACTCCGGCCAAGGCATTTCCATACTCTGCGGGAAAAGCGCTGGTCATGAAATCAGAGTTCTTGATCATATTGGGATTCAAGGCGCTCACCGGGCCCCCGGTCGTTCCAGTCGCAGAGAAGTGATTGGGATTGGGAATAGGAATGCCTTCCACCCGCCAAAGCACCCCGGTTGGCGAGTTACCCCGGATCACGATGTCATTGCGTGCATCATCGGCCGTAGATACGCCAGCGAAGTTCGCCGCCAGCCGAGCCACATCACTCCGCCCACCTGAGTACCGATTCACTTCTTCTACACTAAAGGTTCGAGCGGAAACGGTAGCCAATTCATTTTGCGCTTTGTCCTTTTGCACTTCGGCAGTGACAACAACTTCGGATAGTTGTTCTATATTCTCTTCCAATTTGATTTCTAGGTAGGCTTCTTTCCCGGCCGTCAAATAAATGTTGGGTACGGTCATGGATTGATAACCGAGATAGGAAATAGCTATAGTGTTCCTTCCAATGGGTACATTTTCGAGGATAAAAGCACCGTCGATATCCGTCACGGTCCCGATGGCTGGTTCTACCCCTAGCACTTGTACCGTTGCCCCGATCAAGGGCATTTCGGATTGCTTATCCAGCACAGTTCCTTTGATGTTTTGTTGCGCGTTTAAGGAGAAAGAAAAGAGCGATAGCCAAGCGATGAGCTTTAGTCTTGTTAGCATAATAGCGAGTCATTTATTGAATTTTTAAGGATGTCCTTGTGGACTTGGCTACAAGATTAGGGGCTATTTGTGGGGGATGAAAATTAAAGGTGAGAATGGGAAAGTTCTGGGGAGAATGGGAAAGAGCCCCGCCTTTTGGGGAGAATGGGAATAAGGCTAGGGCTTATTTGGAGCTTCTTCTAGGACGTAAACAGCGATCTTGACTTAGGCAAGTACATCCCTACAGATCTAATTGCTCTTGAATCCAATCAATATAGTTGGAAATCCTAGTATAATACTCCGTTACTCCATAAATGCCTTCTACGCCATCATGATCCTGAAAAGAACTGATACCTGCGATATAGAGGCCATCATCGCGAAGAATGAAAGCAGGCCCTCCGCTATCGCCTGGGCCACTGATCCCCTCATATGCTGTGAGCTGGTCAGATGGTTTCCTTGGATCGTCAAATTCCCAGGCGAGCCAGCGCTCGCTTACACTTTTTACCCTGTTGGTCGCGGCACGCAATTGTCCATAGTCTTTCTTAATCCCTGTAAGGCCATCGCCGGTATAACCTTTACCTACGAAATAAGTCACTTGCCCAAGCTCATCGGTAGCAGTATAGAGCTTTGCGATTTTAGTAGACTTTGGCCGCTTTTTGAACTGAAGTAAAGCCAAGTCATAGGATTCGTCCGTTTCCCATTTTGGATGGATAATAACCTTTTGGACTACTACCTTTTGATCATTCATGATCACGCAATGCTCTTTACCTTTCTCCAACTTTTTTTTGATTTCGATGGCACAGTGAGCTGCTGTAATGGCCCATTGGTCGGAGATGATGGTCCCCTCACAATCAGGTAAGTTGAGGTGGCACATATAGGGCTTGAATTGTTCGGCCAACTTGATGTATTCAGCATCGGGTTTATCGTGCCGAATGACAATGGGAGGGGAATAAAGAGTACTAGAACAAAAAAATACTAGTGCCAAGAGGGTTCCGATAATGGTGATACATTTCATGTTTGTCGGGTTGGATGAAGAAATGATGGTGTGGGAGATGATTTGCCTTTTCACACCTTGTTATACGGCCGAAAGGTAAGCGAAACCACCCACGGGATTGTTCGCCTGTATCTAAGCGAACATCTTTAGGGCTGATACATTTTTCTGTAGGCAGAAGGTGTTTGTTGAGTTATCCTTTTGAAGTTGGTGTTGAAGGCTGTTTTGGAATTAAAACCTGCCTCCATAGCTATGCCCAGGATAGAAAGGTGTTGGTAGTTGGGATCTGAAAGCAGCCTTTTGCTTTCCTCCACACGGTAACGATTGACCAGGCCATAGAAATTCTCATCTAGGCAATCATTGAGGAAATGGGATAGTTCATTGGTTTTCATCGAGGATAGTTGAGCCAATTCAGGGAGTGTTAGTTCGGGATTTAGGTAAGGTTTTTGTTTTTCCATTATACCCAACACATGGGCTTTTGTTTCTTGTAGCTCGACATCTTTCTGCCGCCTGGTTTGCCGCTTGATACTAGATTCTTTCGAGGGTAAAAGAGACTGTACTTCGGTAGGAAAAATCTCCTTTTGACTAATACTATGATATGCCAAGTAAAGTAGAATTAGGAAGTCAGCAAAATCGGCGAAAGCTACTAGCCCTAGTATGGACTTAAAGGAGGAGATAAGCAAAGACATTGAGCGGATCAGGATGAAGCCGACCAAAAACCGAAATAACCAAGAAAGGTTTACGGGCCTAAGATCTGAGTAAAAACCCTGTAGGTAACTAGTGTGTAGCGACAATTGGCCAAAGGAAAGGATTGCCACTATAAGCAGGAACAACAATAGTACGGTATCCTCGACCAAGGTCATCGGTAGATGGAAGACGGGAAATCCATCAATTACATCCCAAGTTAGTACACGAAATAAAAAAGGAATTAGTAAAAGTGCTATTACCCGGCCTGATGGGTAGGTCTTTTGATTCGAATAATGATGAATGGCTAAGTAAATCCATAAGGGAGTGAGGAAAATAGGGAAGTTCAACACCTGCCAATAGTCGGATGGATTATCTAGATATCTTAAAGTCCCCAATCCATCATCCAAGGCAAATAGCGTGTAACCCAAAAAACAAAGGCTAAGGTAGATATTCCCCCATTTGTTCTTTTCGGCGCTAAGCAAAGCCAAGGATAGACTCAGCATAAAACTGATTCCTGCCTTAAACCATAGAAATAGTGCAAATAATGTCATACAACAGGGAGTGATGTTTTAGTCCTTTGTCCATACGGCAGCTTCTCAGCCAAAGTCTAAGTAGTTGCAGCTTTAGATCTAAAATAGCAATTCGCCGAATGATGTATTTAAAGGTACAGGTGAAAAGTGAGACTCCTTGAAAAATAGCTTTTTTATGCCCAGTGCCTGCTCGCAGATTAAGAGCTGAGCTAATAGTGGAACTAATTCTGTAATTTCGGGTGAGATCAGCCATTACTTTGTGACTAGTCATATGAAAAAGCCATTCCAATTTAAGCCATACCGATGGCCATACTATGTAGGACTCCTATTACTGCTACAGCTATTTCCCCCCAAACCCATCTGTGCTCATGGCACCCAAACGGATAGTTTACTAAGCGTGCTGGGAACTTTGCCGGAAGGAGAAAAACGGCTGGATGTTTTAATAGAATTAGCCGATTTACTGAATTGGCAAGATCTTGAAAAAGCGAAGGCCTACGGTTTCGAAGCCTTGCGATTGGGAAAGCGATTGGGGGATCCGATTAGAATGGGATATGCCATGATTGAGATCAGTCACAATTATGACAGCTACATGAACCAGGATTCTGCGAGATATTATGCTATACAAGCTATTGAATTATTTCGCAAGAAAAAACATCCTGCGGGCGAGGCACAGGGGCATCTTAGGTTGGGTTACATGGCTGAAAATAATGGCGAGTTTGAAAAAGCAACTCGCGAAATCTTCGAAGCACTTCGTCTTTTTGAATCCTCAGATGATAAGATCGGATTAGATAAAGCCTTCATTGCTTTGGGGAAGCTATATTTCAAGATGGATAGATTCGAGGAGGGGATCGCCATTATGCAGAAGGCTGAGTACAGTACTACTCCTGATGCTCCCGATGAACTGAAGGGATATTATCACCTAGTAATGGGAAATAATTATAAGGGGGCTAAACGCTTCGAGGAAGCGCTATATCATTATAACGCCTGTGCAGAGATTGCCTTGACGAACAATTTCAATATTGATCTGATCTACACCAATACGTTCATGGCCGACATTTACCAAGAACAAGGCGCTTTCGAAAAGGCACGACAGTTTTACCAAGAAGCCATTGAATATGCCAAAGTGTATAAGGATAAAAACCTAGAGACTTTTCCTTATATCGGCTCCGGTAGGTTGTACAACAAACAGGGACAGCATAAACTGGCTATTGCCCAGTTCGAGGCAGCCATGAAGACCAAATTTGATAGGGTACATAACTACTATTTTCATGAAATCTATCGAGAGCTAAGTGTGGCACATAAGGGGCTGGGGCAATATGACACGGCGCTGCAACACATGTCGACCTATTCCAGCTTGAGGGATAGTTTCTTTACAGAGAGAGCGGATCGCCTCCAGTCCGAGATGCAAGCCAAGTACCAAACGGAAAAGCAAGAAGAGGCTTTCCGGCAGAAACAAAAAGAGCTTTCCTTTGCCATTGCTATCGTCATCCTCTTAGCCTGGAGCGCTATAGCCCTTTGGCGCGCTTATCTCATCAAAAGAAGATCGAATCGGGTTCTTGAGCAGAGCAACGAAGAAAAGGAATTCTTAATTAAGGAAATCCATCATCGAGTGAATAATAATCTACAGGTTTTATCAAGCCTGTTGAACCTACAGGCTGATCACATTCAGGATCCGGCAGCTCTGGATGCCGTAGCAGATGGCCGCAATCGCGTTCAAACCATTGGCCTGATTCACCAAAGGCTATATTTAGGGGAGAACTTGGCCTCTGTACGGATGGAAGACTATGTACAAGATCTTACAAATCAATTATTGGCTTCCTTCGGGGTAGAAGAACGAATTGAAATTAAGACATTCATCGAGATTCCTCCTTTGGATATAGATTCCGCAGTTCCCTTAGGTTTGGTGATCAACGAATTGCTAACCAATGCCCTCAAACATGCTTTTCCAGGGAATAAGGCTGGGGTGATTGAAATAAAATTGTGGATCGATAGCGAGGAGCTTCTGTGCTTACAGGTTGCTGATAATGGGGTAGGCGTGGTGGAAAAGCCCAGGAGCCGACAATCTACCTCCTTTGGAATAGAATTGGTCAAAATTTTAAGTAAAAAATTGAAAGGGCAAGTTAGTATCTCCAGTTCGAAGGGATATCAAACCTCGATTCGCTTCCATCGGTACAAACTAGGGAAGTATGCATTCAGCTAACAGCGCTGGACAAGAAGAACTCCGTGATCGTGTATTGTCAGGCAGGGCAGATAAATTTTAACCTAAAAGGACGGAAAGCCAGAGGAAGTCTCTCCATTTCGTGAACTTATAGAGATGCTTTGAGTTTCGTTATAAAACGGAACAAATGACTCCTAGTGTAATTATTATCGGCGGTGGATTGGCAGGCCTGACAGCGGCTCGGCATTTACATGCTAAAGGAATAGACTTCCTTTTGTTGGAGGCGAGTGATCGAGTGGGAGGTAGGGTGAAGACGGATGTGGTGGATGGTTTTAGATTTGATCACGGGTTCCAGGTGTTACTGACCGCTTACCCGGAGGCGCAAGCGATCTTAGACTATACCTCCTTGAAGTTACGCTATTTTAAGCCAGGGGCTTTGCTCTTATACCCAGATGGAAAGCAGGATCGCATTGGAGACCCACTAAGAGATCTTTCCAGCCTAATTCCGACACTCCTTTCACGGGCGGGTTCACTACTGGATAAGTTGAAGATATTACAACTTAACCGGTCTCTCTCCAGCTTGTCTATCGAGCAATTGTTTCAACGAGAAGAGCTGCCCACAGCAGAGGTTCTTAGTCAAGCATATGGCTTCAGCGACAAAATGATTAAATCCTTTTTTGCCCCTTTTTTCTCCGGCATCTTCCTCGAAAGTGAATTATCGACAAGTCGGCGTATGTTTGATTTTGTATTTAAAATGTTTGGAGCGGGACATGCGGCCATCCCTGACTTGGGTATGGAGGAGATACCGAAGCAATTGGCCAGCGCTATACCAAAAGATTCTATTATTACAGGCGCTAGAGTTAACCGAATTGAAAAGCAGACAGTAGAACTCATGGATGGATCCAGCTTTACTGCACCACATATACTAGTAGCTACGGAAGCGACGGGATTGGTGAAAGAGTTGACGACAATAAGTACTCGATACCAAAGTACTACTCACCTACATTTTAGCGCCGAAATCCCTCCCATTACTAAAGCGTTGATTGCGCTGAATACTCAGAAAAACCGGGTTTCCAACAACATCTGCACCATTAGCCAGGTGGCAAGTGGATATGCACCTAGCGGTCAGCATTTAGTCTCTATATCGGTTCTTGGCGCGGCTGACTTACCCCAGGCTGATCTAGATAAAATGGTTCGAAAGGAATTGGCTACATGGTTTG
>JAHQWA010000615.1 GCA_019634045.1 Saprospiraceae bacterium | reverse complement strand
GTCCCCATGTTCGAAGGGCAAGTAGGTCTCCTCCCCACTTAGATTTTCCAATTGAAAACCCAAGGTTTCGGTATTGGCCTGACCACTTTCAAGGTCATCAAAAGCACCGATTGGGAAGTTATACAATACCCCGCCATCCACATAAAAATGATCATCGGGATTGTTGTTTGAGAATCGCCAGGCGTCGAAATAGATCGGAATAGACATAGATGCACGCACAGCTTCGGCTATCGGAACGCTAGGGGTGACGGTTGGAGAAAACTCCCGCAGGGAACGCGTAAAAAGATCCGTAGCGTATACTTTTAATTCCATCCCCTGCCGATCGATCAATTCGCCAAAAGTAAGATCAGATTTTCCTCGCCCAACCGGAGATGTAGCGATCAATTCGCTTAGCCATTCCAAAAAAACCTCCCCTTCATACAAGCCAAAATCTTTCAGCCTTCTAAACTCTCGCTGCTTGTCTTCAAAAGAAGCCAAATCCATATGGGCTATAATTGTGCTAATCTCAAGTGCAGAATATTTCAAAGCTACTAGGCAGGCCGTAATGGCACCAGCTGAGGTACCCGCTACCCTTTGAATGTCAGGAAACAATGCTGCCTTTGATAAGGCCTCCAAGGCTCCTCCATACGCAATTCCACGAACGCCTCCCCCCTCAAATACTAAATTGGATATTGAATGAATCATAGTAATACAATTTGTCTAAGTTCATATTTGGCTAGCATAGATCGGTACGGTTTTCCACAATTGATTGTCAGTAATCTTATCCAGTGAGTTTCTTTCTTCTCTTTAGCCATACGACAAACAAGCCAAGGCAAAGTATTGTGGTAAATAAGTAAGGGGAATTTAATTTAAGCGTGGCGATTACCGATTTTCGCCCCACCTCTCTGGCTGCATAATACCCCTCTGGCATCTGAATCACCCCTACCCTCGTCGCATAATCTTGGAATTCGGACAGCATCCTTTGAAAAAGAACAGGATGTACAGATGCCATATCGTTGATCTCACCAGGGTCAGTAGGCAAGTGATATAAATGCCAAGTATTATCTCCGTAGGGAATGTTATTCTTTACAATCTTATAGCCATTTAGAAAGTAGGCCGAGCTGTTGCCCGATTCCAAACCCACCCCTTCATTCTCGCCGTAAATAGGTGTATTGGGATCGGTAATATGAGGCAACATACTTTTGCCTGTAATGGGAGCATAGCCTGCCGTGGCGCTGGTAGAAAGGCCGACTATATCGTAAATGGTGGGAGCCACATCGGTGAAAAAGCAAAAAGCATCAGACTTAACACCTTTGGATAGATTACTCCCGCTCATAATAAACGGTACACGCAACCCGCCTTCTCCGGTATAATATTTAAAATAAGAGAAGGGAGCAGCCATGGCATTGGCAAATTCAGGGCCAGTGGCTCCATAATATCCTTTCCCACCGTATCGGTCAATGTCCCGATGGTATCCTTGTCTTAGCGCCCATCTCACAACTGACTTATGATATTCAGCCCCTTCTGGTCCATTGTCAGAAGTAATAATGAAAATGGTATTGTCCATTAATCCTTCCTCCGTCAGATAGCTGATATACCGTCCTATATGAAAGTCCATGGCTTCCAACATACCCGCCGTGACCGCCATATCCATACTATACATATCCTGCTCCTCCTGGCTTAGCTCATCCCACTTCCTAAATTGAGGGAAGACATCATTTAACTTGGCATCCTGCGGAATGAATCCCAATTCTTTTGCGCTTTCAAAACGACTAAGACGGAGTTCATCCCATCCCTGTTTATAGGTTGATTTGTAGGGTTCAATGAATTCTTTTGGGGCTTGTATCGGGGCATGTATGGCTTGAAAAGCGACATAGGAAAAGAACGGATACGCCTTGTTTTTTTCTTCCTCATGGAAAGCTATAATCTTGTCGATGTAGGTTTTTGAGGAATAAAAATCATCGGGTAGGCCAACCTCCCTTCCATCAGCATACCACTGGGCGGTTGTCTTCATCGGCAAATAACCTTGTGCTTCAAAATTACTGGCACCGGAAGCCCCCAAAATAAAAGAACGATCAAATCCTCTCTTGGTAGGGAGCGTCTTATCATCATGCCCCAAGTGCCACTTACCTGTTGTATAAGTATTGTAGTTAGCTTCCTTTAGTCGAGTAGCAATGGTCTGCACCCGATTATTCAATACACCAGCATACCCTGGTTTGCTTTGAAATTTCTTGGGAAGCATTTCCGGCAAATTGGCCACGCCGGCCAAATGACTATCCGACCCCGTCATCAGCATAGCTCTGGAAGGAGCACAGGCTGGAGAAGCGTGCATATTGGTGAACATCATCCCATTCCTGGCCAACCGATCAATGTTGGGGGTGCGTGCTTCCCCTCCATAAATGCCGAAGTCCATTAGGCCAGAATCATCGACTAGAATTAGTACAATATTAGGCTTGATATCGGTAGAATCAGTTTGCGCGCTAAGGGTATGGAATACCCCTACGGCTAAGCACAGTAGAAGTAAGAACCTATGTAAAGCCTTCATGCTTATAGTTGATTTGACACATTACTTAAAACCTTCATAATCAATTGAGACGTTTCATGACCTGAATTTTGATTCTGCCCTGTAACAAAGCGTTTTTCCTGATCTACTACAGTTAGCGTAGCGAAGAAATCCATTCTTTTGTGGTTGGCCTGGAAGTTGGCTCCGGCTTTTTTCAACTCTGCCTCAGGGTGTTTTGGGGTAAATGCAATACCCAATTGATCCAATTGTTTTTGCGTTACCCCCGTCATGGTTCTGCCCTTTATCAAATAGTTTCCGGTACTGTCCTTAGCTTCGGTAAATGCCAGGGCACCATGGCAAACACTGCCATAGATTACATCTGAATGGTAATAGGCCTCTGTTACTTTCTCCGCTAAGGTTTCTGATTGTGCCATATCGTAAGCTGCTCCCCAGCCTCCGGCAAAGAAAACAACATCGTATTGCTTAAAGTCCACGGTTTTAAGTGGAATGGAGTGTTGAACTTTGGCTTGAAAGATGTCGTCTTTCAAATACCTTTTATCCGCATCTTCTTTTATGAAGTATAAAAAAGAACTAGGGTCAATCGGTATTTCTCCTCCCTCAATACTTGCTACGTCTACTTGCATCTTGGCATCCAGAAATTCGTAGTAAGGAATGGTCATCTCAGAGCCGAATACCCCCGTTGCATCACCTTCCGTTTCGCCTGGTTTATTCAAGACACCATGACTGGTCGTAACGATGAGGGCTTTCTTTCCGCTTAGATCAAATGCCTCACCGTCATAATTTGGATGAAAGCCAAACGATTTTAGGATGGAAGGCAAGGCAAGGGCTACAATAAGAACTACTGCTACTAGACTTCCAAGGATGTACTTTAATCTGCGATTGTTTCTCATGTTTTTGGATTTGGAGTTTTTGGATTGCAGGAGCTTACTTTCGCTTTTCTTTCATCTTCTTTTGCATCTCTTTTTGCTTTTCCAAATAGGTCTTGTACTGGTCTTTGGAAAGCAGTTTTTCCATCTCTGCATTTTTGCTTTTCTGGATGGACTTCACCTTTCTGTACATTTTATATTTTCCGCCACCGTTTTCTTTCACGGCTTTCATTTGTGTAGCATATTTCTTGGTAATGGACTCAAATTCAGGTTTCTGCTCTTCTGTGAGATTCAGAACCTCAACAAACGCCTGCATATTCTGAGCCATTTCTTTTTGCTGTTCGTCGGTAAGTTGGGCGCCTGGTGATTGCGCGAAGCTGGTGTTAGCACCTAGTACAAAAAAGGCAAACAAAACGGAAAAGATTCTTACGGTTTTCATTGTGTTCGATTTAATGGTTGAAAAAGTATTGATTACACTTTACAGAAACAAAATTACCGGGGATAGCGAAAGATTGAGGTGATAATCAAAGTGAATTGAACAAGATGGGAGGTGAGTTGAACCCTTTGGAGGGCAAATTCTACTCTGCCATAATTGTTGTGCATTCAGTGTCATAGTCGAAGTTGTTTAATAGAACCTATATCCAATAGATATCCCTAAATTGAAAGACT
This sequence comes from Saprospiraceae bacterium, assembly GCA_019634045.1. Taxonomy (GTDB): domain Bacteria; phylum Bacteroidota; class Bacteroidia; order Chitinophagales; family Saprospiraceae; genus DT-111. The sequence continues at coordinate 22,014 of JAHQWA010000615.1, read as the reverse complement.
GGATGACTGCTTGATAATCACGTGTGACGATTACATTACCCGTTACTGTGGTAACATCATTGATCGTCACAAATCCTCCACTGATGGTGAAAGTCGGCAGCAGTGCAAAACGTTTTCCCAAATCAGTCTTGAAACCAATTCCAACTTCATAGCCTAAACCAACCCCCGTTTCCGAGCTTCTTTCAAAATTGTTGGTTATAGCTGCGTTGGGTGCATTAACCGTTATTCCAGGGCTAGTAACGAATAACGGACCTATACCAACCAAGGGTCTGAAATTAAGTCTAGAACCGATGCGGACTCGTTGAGCAAGACCCACTAGAAAATAATAGGTTTGCCAATCTTTGGCACTTCCGGTAAATTCAGTTCCAGGGTTTTCGGCATTAAACATTTCGATGACGTCGTCCACCTCTGTCTCAAAGGATTGATTTCTAAATGTACCTATCAGGGCCGTCTTTGGACTTAAGAAAAACCCACCAAACACATCGAACTTTTGACCGTTTTTTGCAAAACCAGCATCAGGGTTTCTGATATCTGTATCTGCAAAATCTCCCATAGAATAACTAGTCCCATAAGATAGACCAAGATAGAACTTGGGATGCGGCTCTTCCGCTTGAGCAAAAAGGGACTGAGCCCCTAGCAGTACTACAAGGCTAATGATAAATTGCTTCATAATTCGCTAGCTTTCACTTTAAAGTTGTTTAATCAAAACAACTTCTCCCACCGATTTCAGAGGTAGTAGGAGAAGTTGGATCAATAGAAAGAATTATCATCCAGCTGTGTATAGATTATTCTAGTAACGATAGTTTCAGTGTCCCGGAATTCCCTGTCCCATCGATAATGTTCAAGAAATAGATACCTGGTAATAGCTCTCCTCTTTCTACCAGTAGTGATTCGCCTTTTACATTTTGATATCTTCTTACGACCTGACCTGTTACGTTCAATAATTGAGCTTTAAAGCTTGTATTTCCGGCATTGTCCCACGTAATTAAAGTCTGGTCTTGGAAAGGATTGGGTACCACTTTAAAATTATTGGTAAGGGTTAAGTCTTCCGTAGAAACTACATCTGTTTCTTTTCTCAAATATCGTGTTCCACCCAACATTGAATTGAACAATTTTAGTACGTCATTTCCACTATCATCCGTAATTAATTCCCTAGTGATGTCAGGGATCATTTGAGTGGTATCGGTTAGTATAGGAGTAAGTATAAAGACATTATCCTCAAACCTACCCCTTAGGTGTAGGGGGATACCCGTTGGGGCTACATCATTGACACCATTAAACATCGTATTGTCCGCTTGAAACACTTCATGTAAAACCCCATCACTAACGAATAGAATTCGGTTGCCACATTGTTCGATACGTTCACGACGAGGATTAGCCTGGGCAGCGATTTCTTCTCCGTTAATGGTAACGGTGGTTTCCAACCAATCTCCGCTTAAATCCGGAACACCATCTGGTATGGGAGTAGTACAGGCAGCGTAATAGGGTTCCGGGTAATCTTCCCCGTAGGAAAAGGGTACGATGGGTGTGTTTACTCTTGGGGTTGCTGTGGCTGAACCTGCAAACCTTTGGTTGAAATCAAAGTTCGCTTTGGAAATCAAATAGTTGACAGGATTGTCTCCGTAAGCCAGGAAGTTGAAATAAGCATAATTGATAAAATAATCCTCCCCTACTTTCACCACGGTGGTTGGGAAAACATCGCCAGTCGCATAGGTGTCGCCCATCGGCACGGCAGAATTCCAATTATCAGTGGTCATAAACTTTGTGACAAAAGGGACAACGGGGTCACTATCATCAGGCGCCAAAGCCTCATTGGCAGCATTACTAACAACAACCAATTCATCCCCATCCAAATACATACCATCACCACTACGCAAATAGCCATCAGGCAAAGTGACCTCCGTAATTTCGGATGGATTATCAATCCTTATCTTGTAGATCTTGTCATTTACTGAATGTACCACAAGTAGAAAGCCATCTTCGTGGTATTCAATGCCATTGAAACCCGTTTGGGTCAATGGGTTGGGCGGCGTGAAACTATTGTCCTGGAAAAAGAGGGAGGCTTGCCCGTTTGTATCCACTTTAAAGATGATCCCTTTGTCAGAGTTAGTGACATAAGCGTTGCCTGCATTGTCTACCGCCACATCATTTACAAAATTCAAGGGTAAGCCTGGCCCTGTAGGTACGGCTGCCAAATCTATAGAATCAATCAAAGCCGCAGTTTCCAAGTCAAAGCGGAAGAGCCAAGCTGCAGTAGGATCCATTATATTAGCTCCCACTGCCAATAATCGATTATTTTGCTCGTCGATTTGCAAACCAAAAGTTCCGTTGCCATTGAATACCGCTGCAGGAATTACATTTGAAAAAGAACCATCTGTGCGAATCAGACTGATAGCGCCACCTAAGGCAGATGAAACGAGGAAGCCTTCTCTTTTTGGATCATATTCGATTCCTTCAGGAAAAAGCGGCAACATGAATGTATTATAAGACACGAAATCAATTTCATCTGCAGCTGGCCTAATATTATAAGTGACTCGCATGGGATCATCGAGCGCCATAATGACGGGCTCTAAATCACGTGGACCAGGTTGTGCATAGGCCACTCCCTCAAATGGCGTGGTCCCAGGGCCACCAGGGTTGTAAAAGGCCGAATAGCCTCCTTCCAAACTTGGAATTTCGAGGAACAAGATATTTCGGGCAGCAGCCGTATCTCCCACCAGGATAATATCAATGTAGTTATCTCGATCTTCGGTGTAACAATCGCCGTACTCCACATCACCTCCTTCTGGCGCACCTAAATCAGAAAGGCCAATAACGCTCAATGTACCTCCCTGTACTTGATAATCTATACTATCTTTTTCAATGAGTACCGTGTCGCCATTTTCTCCTAATACATGAATTCTAAAGAATTTTTCATAATCGGTAGGAAGTACTCCTCGTACACCATCAGGAGAAAAGCCTCCGGTAGTCAACATACGTAGTCTAAAATCACCACCACCATACAAGTCAAATTCCGAGTTTGGCGCTAATGCGGCACCAAGTATTTGTGTGGCAAAGGAGCTATTTACGCCTTCGCCAACCGGGCCCTCCCCTACATAATTCAACTTGGCACCAACCAATCTCGGGCCATTATTTTCATCATAAGGGCTTGAGTCTGTTTCCCAGGTGAGCCCCACGGCATTGAACAGCTGACCATTCGGGCCTACCAAGGTTAAAGGCGTATCATCTGCTACAATTTCCAACTTTACCGGAAATCGCGCATTGGCATCCGTACTCGGCAACTTATTCCCCCATTCAGCAAATACCACGACACAATTTCGTTCATTGTTCTCCCAGTTGGGGTTTGAACTGGCAGCCAGTGGCGTCACAATTTCTCCTGTATTTAGGGTGAATTGGAAATCAGTCAAATCAATGGTGCTGGTCAGCACTGGCCAACTAAATACAATGGGGAGACCATCCAAACCAATGGCACCATCTTTCAACTCTCCGTAAGGTGTTTTTAAAATATATACAGCACCTACTTGTTGTAGTGTTGAAGTAGCGGTAAACAAGCCCGCATTCGTCGTATCACATTCAGTATCAGACAGCCATGCCCCTCCTGCTTGCCGTACTATTTCTTCAGTAAGCATAGCTGCAGGTACACCGACAATATCGCAAAACCCCATTCCAGCAGAAAGGATCTTTGGTTCTTCAGACCAATAGTCTGCCCCCACCAATTCGCCGTCAAAGAAGGTAGCAAATGGTCCGGCTGGATAGGTAACCATTTCCTGCCCAATCGAAACGGAAATGGTGGTAAGCACGATAAGAAGGGATAAAAGAGCGGTCTTTTTCATAGTCGATTGTTTTGGGATAAAATTAGGTGAAGTCCAAAAATCTCGACAATAACAAAAGATAACAAATAAGGTTAGCGCAGTCTTTTTGCAGTAATTCTTCCTTTGATTCTACTCAAAGAAACAGGCGTTATCCCCAATACGTTGGCAATGTATTTGTCTGGTGCTCGATTGATAACACTTGGATAATCTTGCATATATTTTAAGTAGCGTTCTTCAGGAGACAATAATACAAATGATTCGACCCGCTGAAAGGCCTGCTTCATTCCTCTTTGGCAGAGCCCCATTTTGTTTAAATTTAGAATTTTCAACCACATCATGGAAGTAGTCATGGTCCATGGCATAGACCTCTGTATGTTCCAATGCCTGAAAAGTAAATTTGGAAGGCTCATTCAATAAAAGGGAATGCAAATTGCTGAAAATATGATATTCGGGAAATAGTTGAAAGGTTATTTCACTCCCCTTCTCATTAATGAAGTAGCTACATTCAGAACGTTAGACTAGCCAAATCAGCTACGCTTTGGGTATGGAATAACTCCATCATTTTAGCAAGTTGTTTTAGGGCGTGAACTGATGTATTGGGCCTCCTTCAACTTGATTAGTAGATAATCCTAAAGTACTTCCCGACGGACGCTAAATAACAGTTTATACAAAACCGGCACAAACAACAAGGTAATGACCGTAGCAAACAGTAAGCCGACCATGATGGCAATAGCCATGGGTTCCCACATCAATCCCCCCCCTAAATACAAAGGTATTAGCCCCAAAACGGTCGTAAAAGTGGTGAGCAGAATAGGTCTAAATCTTTGCTGCGCTGCGCTGATGATCGACTGATAGGGCGTTCTGTTAAACTCTGTTTGCTCTATCTCAATCCGATCAATTAACACGATGGCATTATTGATCACTATACCGGCTAAAGAGATGAGGCCCAGGTAGGCCATAAATCCGAAGTAAGATTGGAATATCAATAAACCCAGTATTACGCCGACTATCCCAAGCGGAATGGATAACAGCACCATAATCGTCTTCTTGAAAGAATTAAATTGAAGCATCAGCAGCAAAAGGATCAAAAAGCCTGCTATGGGAAGTTTGGATGCCACGGCGCCCAAGGCCTCGGCACTTGCCTCACTTTCTCCCCCAAAGCTATAGGTGTAGCCAGGCTTCCATGCCGCCTGTGCCTCTTCCATAAAAGGCATTAATTGGCTGGTTAATTCAGCAGCCGTAAATCCTTCCTTCGCGTCGCATTGTACCGTTATCGTGCGGTTGAGGTCTTTCCGAAATATTTTAGCAATTTGCCAATCAACATCAATATTTGCGACTTGGATCAGTGGCACGTTTTGCCCTGTCATTTGCGCAAAAATATTGATGCTTTCCAAGTCAAGGACATCAATGTCGTTCCTTTCCAGATTGGTCATTATGATCGGAACATTGCCATCTAAATCTCGGTAATCCCCAATATCCAGCCCCGTTAAGGCCGTTTGTAAGGATAGGGCAATGTCCTGGTTCGTAACCCCTGCTCGCCCTGCTTTATCTTGATCGATATCAATGCGCACCTTTTTGATTTTTGGCCCCCAGTCGTCTTTGATATTTTTCGTACCATCAAGGCTGGCCATTTGAGTCTTTACTTGCTGCGACAAGGCTAACAGCTCCTCAGCATCCTTACCGGTAATACGCACTCCTACATCGTATTTCGCGCCACCAGCTCCCCCTAAGGATGCAACGGAAATTTCAGCATTGGGGAAATTATCGAAGGCATATGCATCGATAGCTTCAATGATGCTTGGATTGGCTTCAAAAGTAGTTGTATTGATGAGTAGGTGGGCATATCCAGAATTCGCCTGCCCTGGTTGATAACCCAGGTCATATGAATTAGGGCCTTTGGAAATAAAAGAGGCCCAACTGGCAACACCGCTTTCAGTCTCTACAGAATCGGTGGGCACCAGTAACTCCTGGCCAATAAAACGGGATAAATCTTCCACTACCTTTTCCGTTTCCTCAATCTTCGATCCCAGCGGAAGATCCACATTTACCACCACCAGATTTCGATCACTATCGGGCATGAAAATGAAGGGTATTTTTGTGAATAACGCTAAAGACCCAACGAACATGGCGACAATGGCCAAGGTAGATAACCAGGGCAGTTTTAAGGCTGATTGTAATAATTGGGTATAACCTACATTCAGTCGATCAAAAATCGAGCGCTGTTCGGAAGAAGCGGTTTTGGGTTTAACCTTCATTAGGTATACTGCCAACATCGCAATGATACTCAAAGCCAATATCCAGGAGGACAGCAAGGCAATGGTAATGACAATGAAAATATTACCCATCATTTCCCCCATGGTATTTTCGGCTAGATAAAAAGCTAAAAAGGCAGCCGAGGTAGTCAGAGTAGAGATCAACAGTGGAATAGCCAATTCTTTGGAACTACTGATGGCGGCTTCCCTCGCAGGAATACCTTTTTCTAGTTTGACCAGAATGGATTCAGAAATGACAATGGCATTATCGACCAACATTCCTAAGGCCATAATCAAGGATGCCAAGGTCACCTGGTTTAAACCAACGTCGAGCAAATTCATGATCATCAAAGACATAACCATGGCTAGTGGAATCAAACTGGCTACCACAAAACCCGTCCTGAAACCTAAGAAGATCAACATCACGACTAACACAATCACAATGGATTGCACCACATTCCCGACGAAGTCATCCACTTTAGTGTTCACATAAAAATCCTGAGAAGCGATGCGTTCTACATCCATCCCGAAGGGAAGGGAATTATTATACACGGCTATTTTTTCATCCACCTGCACCCCTAAATTAGTGAGGTTAGCTCCTTCCTGTAGGGCCACCGCAATAACCAACCCTCTATTCCCATTGATTTTCACAATAGTATTCGTAGGTTCCTTATACCCCAATCGCACATTCGCGATGTCTCCCAATTTCACCTTTTCAACGCGGTCAATAGAAACCAACGTATTTTTTACATCTTCGAGCGTTTCGTAATTACCAGTAGGTTCGATCACAATTCTCTCCTGCGCTAAGCCTACCTCCCCGCCCGGAAACACAATGTTGGTCGTAGAAATAGAATTCTTTATTTGATTACTGGAAATACCATATTGTGCTAAACTGGCATTATCGTATTCTATAAATATCTGTTCTTCCTGGGCACCTCCAATTTCTACTCTCGAGGCCTCCGGTATGCGAATGATATCATCACGGATCTCATCTGCATATTGCTTCATTTCTGCGTAGGAATAGCCATCTGCTTCCAAACCTATCTGAATACCATACACCACTCCCAAACCATCATCCTTAATGTCAGGGCCATAAATATTGTCAGGCAATTCCGATCTAATCGCATCTATCTTCCTTCTAATTCTATCCCAAATCGCTTGTAAGTCTTCCTTGTCTATTTCCGGTTTTAATTCGGCTTTAATGATGGAAAGACTGGTTCGGCTTTCGCTAGTCACTGTTTTTAACTCAGGAATCTCCTGAATTACCTTCTCAATTTTATCCGTCACCAGATTTTCTACTCGCTCGGGTGAGGCACCAGGAAAGGTGGTGACAATACTACAAACCCGAATCGTGTAAGGCGGCATAGCATCCCTTGACAACTGACTGTAACCGGCCAAACCCAGGATAGTAATAATTCCAATGATTAAAAAAGTGACTTGATTGTATGAAAGTGCGGTCTTAGTAATATTCATCGGTCAAGCGATTTAGTCAGAGAACCATTTAGTAATTGAGTAATTTAACCTCTACCCCATTCATCAAGGATGTTAAGCCAGCAGTAGCTACGATATCCCCTTTCGCTAAACCACTAAGCAACTCAAAGCCTTCGGGAGTTAAAGGGCCAATGGTGATCACCTTTTTCTCCGCTTCATAGATACCTTCCCTCTTTTGCTTCAGTACAAACACAAAATTGCCCTGCTTTTCTTTTCCGACAGCTTCCACCGGCACGATCATCTTAGCGCCAGCAGCATCTCCGTTTTTGGGGAATAAAAAGGCCACATTCGCAGCCATTCCCGGTCTAATTTGTTCCACTGATTGACCGGTTTCAACGATGACCGGATAGGTTGGAGCAGTACCGGAGGCGTAGGCTACCTGATCCACGACACCTTGAAATTCCTGACCAGGAGAAGAAGGTAAAGTGATCTTTACTTGCTGCCCTTTCTTTATTTTGTTAATAAAGATCTCAGGCACACCTACTTCCACTTCCGGTCGGCCCAGACTACTGATCTGCGCGACCACCGTACCAGAATTAACGATCTCATTGGCTTCTACCTGGACCGCCGTAACTACCCCATTCATGGGAGATATCAGGCGGGCATAGCTAACTTGATTATCCGCTGCTTGCACCTGTTGATCTGCCGCACTCACCTGCGAATTAGCCGCCTCATACTGGGCTTGCGCCGCATCGAGTCCTGCTTTTGCCTGCTGGTATTCGCTCAGTGAGACGCTATTGTTTTCATACAATTTCGCTACTCTATCGTAGGTTGCTTGCGCATTGATGAGCTGCGTTTCGGCTGCTTTGGCATTAGCCACCGAACCTTCCTTTTGTGAGATAGCCTGTTTGGTTTGAATGTTATAATCTGCGGGATCAATGGTGGCAATAAGTTGTCCTTTTCTTACTCTATCTCCCAGTTCGACATTGATGGAACTCAAGGTTCCTGCCACTTTAAAACTGAGATTGGTTTCGTTTTGAGCCTTGGCCACACCTGAAAAGGTATGCGTTTCCATGCCCGTAGAGGACGCGATGGTGGCATATTTGATGGGACGAATCTTTTTTACCGCTTCCATTGGTTCTTCTCCACAGGATGCGACGAAGAGCATCAAAGATAATAGTGCAAGTAGTCTCATTATCTATCTATTTGTTTTATAGTTTTGAAACCGTTGAAAGAATGCTTCATCTTGTTCTTGCGTAGCAAGAATCGTATAGTTGCCCATGGCTCGTTGCAGGGCAAAGAAGTCGATCATAAATTGATAGGCAGCGTTCGTGGCGTTGATCTGAGCACCCAATAAGGAGTTTTGAGCATCCACTAAAGTGACCACATTGACTTGCCCTGATTTATACAAATCCTGAACAATGCCAATGTTCTTCTGTGCAGCAGCAGCCGCACTTCTAGTCAGCCGAATGTTATTGTACGAGGCGGTCACCAATTCCAAATTTGCTCTGACTTGTAATTCGAGCAAGTTGCTCACATCTTTTTGCTGATCCTGCAGTTGGTACAGCCCCACTTGGGTTTTCTCTTTTTGAAACTTTCTTGATCCTCCTGCGACCAGTGGAAGCGAAAGCTTAAAAGCCGCGTTCCAAGTCGGATTATTGTTGACCTCCAGGCCAGGAATGGGAAGAGGCTCTCCTGGGTTTACAATGCGAACGGGATATTCATAACTTGCGCCAAAAGCTAGCGTAGGCAGGTAAAAAGAACGTTTATTTGACTTTAGTAGTCGCTCCTGAGCCCTAATGGCCAATTGTATTTGTTGAATCTCGGGAAGATTTTGCAAGGCTTCAGTAACCATAAAATCAGCTAGCTGATTCATCGTACTTTGATCTTGAATCAAATCCAAAAACACCTCGTCTAGGTCCTTAATAATTTGCTCAAGCTGCCCGGATTCCTGAATCGTAAACACCTCATTAATTGGCCGATTCAAAGTTTCATTGAGTTGAAAGCCCACGGATTTTAATTGGGCATTGGTAGCATACAAATCCGTTTTTGCTAGATCTAATTCTGTCTGCCATCGGTACACATCGCTGGCCCCACTGTAGCCTACTTTTTCCTTGTCGGTAGCAATGCTTAAGTTCTGATGGATGGCCTTAATATTATTATTCTGTAGTTCTGCCAGAGATAAGGCTTGTAGATAATTGAAGTAGCGTTGAGCCACTTCCAAAATCACATCCAGCTGAGATTGCTTTTGCACCTGTTGCTGACTTTCCAGTAGTAATTTTTGAATGGCAATGTTGGCCATCGCTGGTTCTGACACAATCAGTTGCGAAAAGGAAGCGCCAGCAGTCCAGTTGAAACTACCTCTGGAGCCAAAAGAAGCGTTCACAGAGTTTTCATCTAGGAAAAAACCAGTGGTTTCTGCCTCTAGTTGAGGTAGATAATTGCTCTTTGCTAAACCAAGATCTTTGGTACTGATCTGCGTTTGTTTTGCTTCAATTTGGTAACCCAGATTATTTTGAATTCCCTCTGCAATCACTGACTGCAAACTGAGTAAACGTGTGGTGCTGGGTTTGTTGATATTGACCAGCAAGGCGTTATCCAAGAGCGTCCAGTTTGGATATTTCCCAATCTTATTCACCGTTTCCATATTGACCACTAACTGATTGGAAAAGGTCTCGATATTGACTGGAAAATCCTTTGGGTTTTTGCCCTCCACTATTTTCTCCACATTCATGGCGATTCTACGGGGAATCTTCTGCAGGTTATCGCTAACCGTAAAAGAAGCATAGGCACCTTGTTCTAGCATGGGAGAATCCAGCAAAGTAAAGGAAGGCAACTTGCGTTCATTTAGCTGATCAAAAAAGACGGCTAGTTCTTCCAAAGAATAAATGGATAAAGGAGATAGAACATAAACACCGCCTACATCTGCTGGAATTTGGGAAACAACACTGCTTATATCCGATTCCAGGCTTAACCATGCGATCTCTGCTTCAAGCTCAGCATACATATCTTCACCGCTCACGCCTATTGCCGCAAGATTTGAATTAGTGAGCGCAGCCAATTTTTCACACCGGCAAATCTCCTTCAATACCTTAATACCCTCTTCAATGTTAAAGGGGGATTTTATGTAGGTGAAATTGGGCGTTCCACTAACCGTATTTGTGGAGGTTGGCCCCGTATTGGTTTCGTTAATCAGTTGAATAGAGGCAATGCTGGGTATGGGAAAAGAGGTTTGGTCGGATAGCAACCTACTAGTAATAATCCCGGCACCGATTAGGACATCTGCCTGTTTTTTGGCATAGAAATTGGCTATCTCCGCCTTGATTTCCTCAACATTCCCATTGGTATAAACCTCCGTAAAACTCAATTTGAAACGTGAAGCAAGCAAGGCATTTATTTCCGCTTTTATAGACGCTTCGAAGAAATGACGCTCATTTTCAGCTGCATCAGAAATAATGGCCACCTCAAATGTTTGCTGTGCATTGGCTTGAAAAATAATAAACAGCAATAAGAGAAGGCTAGAAAAATATCTCATAGTCATTGTTTATTTTCTATTCTTTCATTCATGTGTTCGATCAACGCTTGTCCCTAAAAATCAGGAGAATCTTCACCTGGATACTCATACCAATAGCAGCCCTACCCTGAATGCTAACCCACTAGGATAGGGCCGAAATTTCCTCTTCCACCAGAGGGATCTAAAAGAAGTCCATTTTTACCATTGATCCATCGGGTGAGATCTTTCATAGAGAAAGTAATCGCTGGGTGAAAATTCATTCGGATGGCTGCTGTACTGGAATTATTCCCTTCTCTGACGGCTTTTGTGGTCAACTTAAAATGAAGATCATTAGCGATTGAAAATGAGCATTGATCAAAGTTTTAGTTGACTCAAAACACAAAAATTGTCAGAGAACCAACTATTCTTGCTTCCACTCGATGGTTCTACTCATCATACCTGCCTTCACCGTAACTTGGAGTTGATCTCCTTTCTTTTTTAGCACTGCATTATACCATTTACTCTTCTTGGGGCTGTACAGTTTCCCTTTCCATTCTCCGCCAACGGCCTTGACCTCTTTAAGTATCTGATTTCCGATTTTAGCCTTGGCATTATCAGAAGAGACTATTGTCCCTCCATAAACACCATTTTCAGAAGTGATCTCAATTTTGGTATTGTCTTTTCCCATGTTCCAAATCCCGGCTATGGATTGTTGGGCATTCAAGGCTAAGGTTGAGAAAAGAAGACAGCATGTGAGTAGAATCTTCATGGTAAAGTATTTTTAGATTTTTCTATTAGTAAATTATGTAGCCAAGAACTGTTCCTAGGTTGAAATACTGAAAGGTGGGTTGATAATACTTTCTCAAGATGGCATTATCAATACTGTAGTTACAATGCTAATTAATACTAGCCCTATGTTGACTATGGAAAACGGCAAAAATGCAAGATATTATCTCGAATTGGCTTTACACTCCAGCTCCAGCCCCTTTGCCGGAGCTTTAGCTCGATGCGAAAGTAGTCAAATCAAAACCTGAAAAGATTAACAAAAGATAAGAAATCAAAGAATGCTTGCGCCTAGACGATTTTTTTTACCTTAATTCCTACCACCTACTGACGATTTCTATTTCTGTTACAACATTCTGATCATCATTCGGATCAATAGCTATATTCTCATCTGCTTTTACAGCTATAGGAATCCCTGCTTCCTTAATGCACAAATCAATATTATTTTCATTGTCATCTAAGTCTGCTAACTGGAAAGGGTTGACGACAATGGTATCACTATCAACTAGTAGTTTAACATGGAAATGCTTGAGTTCAGCCTCACCTAATTCTTGCCCTTCTTTCGATCGAACGCCCCCAGACCATACTGCTCTGACGACTACCGCAGTTTCAGACTTAGGGCAATCGCACCCTCCCCCTTTCTCCACATAAGGATAGTCATCGTCAATTTTAAAGTATTCCGCGTAACTTATGAATGGGCCTTCCATCAAGGGCGTAACCGCGATTTTTTGCCCTTTCAATTCTTGCCCATCTCTGGTTTTCAATTCTCCGACGATTTCTACCTCGACGGGTTCATTGTCGGGGTACTCTCCATATTTGCCGATCAATAAAAGCGTCCTCAATTCAAATTCTTCCACCGCTGGTTTATAAGATACGTGTTCAACCCCTCGAATTTCTCCTTTCTGCGTCGTGACTTGAAAATCTGAGGCATCTAAGGTGTTGGGGTCAATTTCATGTGAAAAAACAATAGGCATGCCGTCTTTTCCTGGGGCCTCCCTCCAAATCAACCTTGATCGGCGAGGGAGCGCATTATCTAAGCCAAAAAAAGCGGAGCGCATTTTGGCTTCTCTCGTTTTGTCAATGGGCGGCACTTTTTCTGATAAAGTGTAATCCGGCACGCCTAAGCAACCGCTCAACAGGATCAATAATGAAAAAAGTAGGAATGCTTGTTTTTTAATTTTCATCTTTGGATTACTTTCTTGAGAAGCTTAAGAAATTAAAGTCAGCACCAATGGTTTAATTTCACCTCAGGTGTCCTATTCGATAAGAACATGGATTTGGTCGAAATGACCTGGTACATGATCCTCCCCTATCTTACAGCACAAGGGAAACAAGAGTACGATCAGATTAATGATTTTTTGAAAAAACCATGAGGTTGTAGTTAGCTTCAGCTTGCTTAACACCATTTTCAGCCCCGCTTTCGGTTAATAGTGATCCCCTTAGTGGCTAATGATGAAGTTTGAAAAAGGGGATACCAGAGATTAGTACACTGGAACAAAAATAAGTTAATAAGCAGCGCGGCAGATATCCGAACTTTTGCGTAGCCATGTCTAAGGTAAACTTCGGATATCTCGCGGCAGATCTTTTTAATAAACTTATGTTCCACGATATTAGGTTTGAATGGTTCCTATGAAGTTCATCAAAACGAGGGATTAATCAGACCTCATCAAAATTCATTATACCTGTTAGTTTTTATTCTCCCTCCATACGCTTTTTATTGACGGGAAAAAGTTGGAGATGTCCACAGGTCGGCATTCCCAAGCCATTCTGGGTTGACAACAGAATGAGCATTTCCCCGGTTCTTTATCTTTTACCGATCTCAATCCCTCAATCTCTTATCCCGTATCTCCACCAGCTCCACAAAAGCTGGGTTGCCAAAAAGATTGCGTATCAGGTAGTCATAGCGCGCGTATTCATATGCAAAACCCAGAGCATTCGCTCCATATAACTTCTCTCGCTCATACAGTATGTCCATGGCCCGTTCGGTATCGCTTAGTTCGGCATAGATCCGAGCGGCATGATAATAGTTATCGGGATTGGGGCCTTGTGGTCTATTCAGGAATTGCTGACTAATAGTTTCCGCTTTATTTTTTTGACCAAGTCTGGCGTATGCAGCGGCAAGGGTAACCAGGTAATTATTTCCTATCGAAGGTCCGCCAGGCTGGTAAGCATCTTCCCCCCAATGGACCGCATCCTGATAGTTCCCCAGCAAGTAGTTCGTTTTGACTAGGTGCAGGCTATCGTATAGGTTCAATGGCTCGCGCGATTCTTTCTTCACCCATTCCAAGGCCTTATTTAGCCACTTTTGCGCTTGCACGGGTTCATTCAATAAAAGGAACTCCTCTGCTACTTCGTTGCAAAAAGTCGCCTGGTCATATTGCCGCTCATACCAGTGAAAACTGGGCTCCGCCACTTCGACCTCTCTCGACAGCTCCTCCAGCGCATCCAGTTGCCCGCTTCGAATCAGTGCCTTGGATTTTAGGTGGAAATAAAGTCCTAGCCATTCTGTTGTTCGCGGTAAAGTATTGACGAGCTCAGTTACCTCTTCAAAATAGCCAGCGGCAAGGCCGTAAGTTATAGTCCGGATGATATTCATTGTCTTGTAACTCAGTGAGACATTCAGGTGCTCCAATTTGAGCTGATTGGCTACCTCCCAGGCTTTTGCCGGGCGGCTTTCGCGGAAAGCCAGGGTGAAACTGTAATGCTCAATTGTGAAAGGATCCAGAGGAAATCGTTCGTAATTTTCTCCCAGTAGGCTGCCATAGGTATCATAATCCCGCTGATACAAAGCTTTATTAAGCTTGAAAAAGGTCTGTTCGAAGGAAGTCATCTCATAGTAGTGCGGCTCCAGTAAGTTGATTATGGTATCAGTGCGTGGAGCTCGACGATTCGCTTGCCAGTACATTTCCCGCAGGACTGCCGTATAAAAGGTAGGATCTTTTTCAAAGGCACTTCGGCCAAATTTTTCATCATATTCGTGATTGCCAAAGGACATTCCCGCTTTTTCTAACTCAAATATCTTACGATACTCTTGATAAGCCTCATACAGCGGAGCTTTGAACTTGCCTTTTTCAATATCCTCTCGGGCCGCCCAGAAACCCATAATGCGTTGGCAGAGCAGGGTAGCGAGTAGTTCCTTTTGGTTTTTATCGCCTTTGATCTCTGGAAAATTCCGCACCACGTCGCCGCTCTGGGCATCGACTAAGCTGCTTTTGATCGTTAGGGAATCGCCTTCGGGGAGGAACCAGCCTTCTATCCAGTATCGGGCAGCGGTAACTTCGGAAAAAGAGACTTTATTTTCGGGATTGTTGGGCAGGACCCCCCAGAGGTGTTGGTACTGCAGCACGGTCCGTGGCGAGCAGGTTTTGATATTGATCTCGGTTAGACCACTAGTGATCAGGTCGCTGACCAGGTAGCCGAAGTCGTCCAGGTCTGCTACGCCGGTGTTGTTATCAAAGGGGATGGCTGCCACCCGCTCCTGGCGGATTTTCTCAGACAGCAGGCCAGTTTTGGAAACTCCTAATTTGTTTTGTTGCCACAGAACGACACTGATCAAGCTCACCACTACCGCTGCCAGGGCCACCCACTGCCAGGGCCGATTATTGGGTACGCGTTTACCCTTACCCTGCATCTCTTTGTACTTGGGTATGGCAAAACCCTCTTGCGCCAGGGCATAGACCGTCATTTCCTTCTCGACATTCTTGAAGGCAAATAGTCCCAGACTCTGTAAGGCAAATTCCGGCTTGTTCTTGATGTGATCATACACACTGTTTGACAGCAGCACTGAGCCCGGCACGCCCATGGATTCCACACGGGCCGTTACGTTGACCGCGTCGCCGTAGACATTGCCCTCCCCGAACACCACGTCTCCCATATGCAGCCCGATCCGCACCGGCAAGCGGGGCTCCTGCAGAAAACGTTCCTGCATAATGCCTGCACAAGTGGTCGCATTTACCGAGCTGGGGAAGGTCGCTACACAACCGTCGCCGTAAAACTGGACGATCTGCCCGCCGTGGGCCGGTACCTGCATCTCCAACGTCCGCCGGAACTTCTGCAAATGGGCGAGGGCCGACTGCTCATCGCGCTGCATGAGTGCCGTGTAGCCGGCAATGTCTGCAAACAGAATGGCGGCGAGGCGGCGGGTTTTCTTTTCAGACACAGTACTAATGATTAAGGGTTTTCTAGGGTGCTTGCTTTACTCCACTGTGCAAAAAATAAACAAATAGGCGGCGCGGCAGATATCCGAAGTTTTGCCAGACCTACCTTGGAGAAACTGCGGATATCTAGCTTCGGTTTTTTATTAGAAAATTTAATACACAGTGCATTTGCTGTCTTCAAAGTTAAGGATAAATCCTAAAGGCCATAAAATGGGGAAGATTTAAAACCGGCCGTATTCCCAAACAAAGATACGTCTACTTCAACCGATGCTCAATCAAGCCCAACATATATTCGCAACGCGCATTTCCTAGCTCAAAGTTTGTTAAGCCTCTTGAAGAGATATTTTTTGGTAGTGCAGTGGAAAAATAAGAAGCACCTACGTGCTTACAATTTCATCTTGTACCTTAGCTCCACTTTAGCATTATGTACTCATCTAAAACTAGATGTAGCCATTTCTTAGAGCGGGTTGCCCGGCAAAAAGCTGTTTGACGCGTTGTGCTTGAGTTGATTACTTAGCAAGTTACTTTAGCAAACGCTCTTGAAGCTGGCAACAGTTGATTTAATTTTAAACCTTGGGTTCCAGGATCAATGTTCAAAATTCCATCAATCGGCTGCGAGCGAGCAAATTTCATCCTACGCATCGTTAAAAAGTCTCGCCGTACCTTCCAGCTATGCCTATGTTTTTGCCTCCCACAGAATAAAATTTGCTCACTCTCGCCCGTCTGGCCGCCGGACAGGCACAATCATGAAAGTTTAAACATGAACTCTTATCAGTAGCCCCTACTAGGCATAGAAGGCATTGCAAAATGAATCATTTATTACAAACGCCTGGCATTCTCTTTCGTTCCAGTTTCTTTATGCCGATGACGGTTATTCCGTGATTGACCAATCTGATACATCAAGGACAAGCGCCAGAAATTCGAGTTCCATTTGTTTTGAAAGCTTATATCCGTTTCAGCCACGCTGTAGTCGCCATCGGCACGATTAGTATGGAAGAGGTCGTTGGCAATGAGTCGACATTTTAGTCGCTGATCAAAAAAGGAATGCTCGATGGATACAGTAGCATTCCAAACATCTTCCCGGTGTATGGTTCCTTCGTATAAATCATTTTTCCACCAAAATAACAGTTCCAAATTCCAAGATTTCCCCAATTGAAGCTGTTGTGTAGAAAAGAAGTACCAGTGAACACGCGGACTACCAGCGGTTACCCCAAATACGCTTTCTCGATTCTCCCGATAAAAAGCACTGAGCGTATTGTTGGACGACCAAATACCTAGATTGAATCCACGACTCAGTGAAGCATACCAATCGTGCTGATCTTCAAAATTGATTCGCTTTAAAATATAAGTCCGGCTATCAGCCCCACGGAGTGCAGCTCCCCCAAAGGGATTGATGATATAATTATACCCCAATTTTATGGTGGTCAATCCAAGTTGCGTATTGGACTCAATGCTTCTTACTTCTTGTGGCACTAACATCGGATTCCCTTGAATGGACGTGTAAGGATCTTGGTAAATGAGACCAGGATTTAACCGATTATACGGTTGGCGATCCATTCTACTGGTAAAACTCAAGCTTGAGCGATAATTGGCATTCCATTGGTAGCTCAACATCAAGTTGGGGAAATATTTCCAGTACTGATCGGCAATGGAGGATATGTCTTGGTTAATATGTACTTGATAATCGGTGTATTCAGTTCTTAGACCAATTTGGTAATTCCACTGTTCAACAAGATTACCCCTAATGCTGATGTAAGCTGCACCAATTTTTTCTTGGTAGCCAAAATGTTACTCAATGTTTCACTCCGCACATAAGTACCGTCATTTTGTGCAATCTGAAAATTGGCAACGCTTGAGTTATCAATAGAACTGCCTCGGAGTCCCATTTCTACTTGTAATCGGCTATCCAAAACTTGCGTATAGTCTAACTGGATAGTAGTAATATCGATCCCTCGATCTTCTTGCTGGAGCAATTGCCGCTCTGTGATACTTTGATTGTCTCTACTGTCTTCTGCGATGGGATTGTTTAATGTTTCGGAAAAGGTGCTGTATTGTCCTCCAATAAAAAGATTAGACCCTAGGGTATCCAGTGTTTGCTGATAATTGTATGAAAAAAGGTGTGTTTGCTCTGCTAGATCCTGATCAGTCATACTTTCATATTGCCCAATGCGCTGTCCATCAAGAATGCGATTGGTAGCATCAATGGTGCCACCTCGCTTTTGGAATGAACCTTTGTAGGCAATCGAGGCATAAGCGTTCGGATTGAAGTTGTATTGACTACCAATACCATATCGGGACAATTGTTCGATGAACTCGCGCCAACGAATGTTAACCTTGGAACTAAAGAAAATATCTTGATTCGTTCGGTCACGGGTCGTAATTTTCAGGAATTCATCCCGGCCTCTTTCAAAAGTATAGAAGCCATCAATTGCTAGTTTATTTGCTGTCCAATTTAGATTCGCACTGGAAAAAGATTTTGCTCCAGCGTACGAAGAATATTCTACATTTTGCAATAATTGCAGCTGTTTACCTTCCAATTGGCCGCTACGTGAATGAATATGAATAACGGCTCCACCGGCTGAATCATATTTTGCGGAAGGGTTTCTAATAATCTCAATAGATTCAATCTTAGCGGGAATTATCGTGGATAGTTGACTGGGTAATACCCGTTGACCGTCTAGGTAAACCGTAGCGGTTCCTTTTCCAAGAATGGATAGATTGCCTTCATCATCGTATTGTATTTCGGGCGTTCTAGACAGTATTTCGCCTAAGGAATTACTGGCGGCTAGTACGGTGTTGGCAATAGGAATTTCTATTGTCCCATTGGGTCGCTGCCGATAAGTGGGCCTTTTCCTGACTACCTCGATGGCTTCCAATTCCCAGGAAGGGGAATCCACTTCTACAAAGCCTACGTCTAATATATTGTTAGTCGGCTGTTTATCCACGTAAAAGAGCTTTTCGGTAAACTCTATTGAAGTCAATTTGACAATCAATGGCCATTGCCGAAGGTTTCGTAATTCGAAATTGCCGTCCAAGAAAAAAACACCTTGAATAAAAGAAGAGTCTTTGGGATGTAGGATCATCAGATTACCGCTTGGGGATACCCCTGAAGGCAGGTTTACTTTCCCCGTAAGCGTAAATGAATTTTGGGCGGCGAGATATTGTCCAATGAATAATAGATGAAAGAATAAACAGTATCGAAATTTCATATCGGTTTTTGGCGAAACTATGGGTAACTATTATCCCTCTATTAAAAAGTCGCTCAAATGGCCCTCACGGTCGATTGACAATTAATTACAACTCCATCCAATCTTGTAGGCCCATAATCTTTAGTCTGTAGACGATTTCTTTGGTTTAATCGACAATGGGGCCAGACCACAATTAGAAATCTTAAATTTGCACATTAAACAGGGTAGCATATGCAAGAATGGAATACAATAAATAGGCGTCCATGGTACCAGCATCTGGCTTTCTGGACTTGTATTCTGATTTGTTATTGTATTGCCAACATTGAACTTCATCAGTCCTGGTCAGAATTGTTGATCACCTATGGATTCAAAGTATCTATTCAGGCAATTGTTGCTTATTATTTGCTGCTTTTGGTGATTCCGACCTATTATCAGGAGCACGGTGGATGGTGGATCATTCCACAGATTATTGGCCTGCTATTTTTGCTTCAAGGAATCGATATTACTTGGCGATACTACTTTCTTGAGCCGACATATCCCATTACACATGCCAGTTGTATTGCCCGTACCGGTCATTTGGGATATACAGAACGCCTTTTTGATGTCTTACCTACTTTCTTCAAAAATCCAGCTACTTATTTGCCGCCTGCGGGCATTTTGATTGTCATTCAGTACTTCCAAAAACAGCAAGAAATTGCAGAGTTAAATGAGCAAAAGCGAAAGAGTGAAATCGATGCACTTAAGAATCAAATGAACCCACATTTTTTGTTCAACACACTGAACAACTTATATGTGCTTGCCTTGAAAAAGTCTGAGCAAACCCCGGATGTGATTAGTAGACTCTCAGAGATTTTGGATTACATGCTCTACCGTTGTAATGATAAATACGTTTCCCTTGATAAAGAGATCGAATTACTGCACAATTATCTGAGTTTAGAAAAGATTAGATACGGTAGAAGAGTCTATGTGCATTTTGCAAAACAAATAGATCATCCCGTACAAATTGCCCCGCTATTGCTATTGCATTTTGTAGAGAATGCTTTTAAGCATGGGGTAAGCCAGGAATTAGGTCAAGCGTCCATCAATATTCATTTACAAACGACCCCACAGGAAATTCAATTCTCTATCAGCAATTCAATCCCAGGCACTCCAATTATTGAAGATAGACAAGCCCCAATTGGTTTACGCAATATTAAACGACAATTGAATCTGTTGTATCCAAAGCGGCATCAATTGAAAATTGATCACGCTCCGCATCACTATTCCGTTCATTTAAATATCCAACCCTTATGAAATACAAATGTGTCATTATTGATGACGAAGAACTCGCACGGGAATTGTTGGTACAGCATATTGATCATTTTGAAGAACTGGAATTAGTTCAGATATGTGCAAGTGCGATAGAAGCCCGCCAAATTAACTTCAAAGAAATCGACCTGCTTTTTCTAGATATTGAAATGCCCGTATTGAAAGGGACCAATTTTTTCAAGCACCTCGAGCTAAAGCCAGCTGTCATTTTCACCACCGCACATCGAGAGTACGCCCTGGATGGTTTTGAATTGGATGCCATTGATTATCTGCTCAAGCCCATCACGTTCCACCGATTCTTTAAAGCGGTGAACAAATACTTGAAAAGCCAGCACGCTCCTCAGGCTCAAACGGAAAGTACCAAGGATTTTATGTTTATCCGAAAGGATCGTAAACAGGTAAAACTACATTTTGATACTGTTTTATACATAGAAAGTTTGAAAGATTATATTCGTATTCATTCATCTGCAAGAACCCATACTATCAAGTATAGTTTGAGTGGTTTTGAGGCATTGCTCGATCACCGCTTTCTGAGAATTCATCGTTCCTACATCATCAACAAAGAGAAAATCACAGCTTACACCAAAAATGATGTGGAAATTGAGGAGCGCGAAATTCCAATTGGTTCGCATTATCGGCAAATAGTTGAAGCCGCTTTAAATCGATGCTAATCGATAGTAAAAGTTGAACTAAATCTCCGAATAACTGCACCTACATGCGCGTTTGTAGTTATTGTGCTCACAAATGGTTTAGAATATCAAAAACGCTTCCTTACTTGCCCGAAGAATATCTACTCAATTATCTTCCCAGAACTCGCCTTAAGTTGAGCACGGAATCAAGGCCGTTTTCCCAAGCAAATGTAGTCCCACTTCAACCGATGCTCAATCAACCCCAACATATATTCGCCATACGCATTTCCTAAACCAAGGTTGATCAAACCTCTAGAAGCGGGGTTTTCTTTTAGTGCAGCGGAAAGATAAAAAGCACCTACGCGCTTACCATCTCATCTTGTATCTTAGAGGATGTTTAAACTACCTTCACACCTCCCAATAGAATGTCAAAGCCATATCTCCTATTATTCCTCTGTACCTGTTTCCTCTCGACAGCAAGTACCCAAGAAGATACCCCCACGCTACGCGTCATTACCTACAACATTTGGAACGGTTTTGATTGGGGGAAAGACAGTACAAGACATCAGCAGTTTTTAGACTGGACCGCCTTTCAAAAGCCAGATATTTTGGCACTGCAAGAGTTGTGCGGCTACACCCAAGAGAAACTAGCGCAAGATGCCAAAAGCTGGGGCCACGATTATGCCGTGATCCTCAAAGAGGATGGCTATCCGGTTGGATTGACCTCCAAATGGCCGATCCAAGTGATCAAGAAACAAAGGGAGGGGATGTGGCATGGGATGCTGCATGCACAAGTAGCGGGAATCGATGTATTTGTGGTACACCTCAGTCCCGCCGACTGGAAAACCAGAAAAAGGGAAGCTCAGATCCTTATCCAACAACTCGAAGCACTGAACAACGACAAATACCTCATACTGGGAGACTTCAATGCCCTATCCCCGATGGATGAAGATATTAACCG
>JAHQWA010000614.1 GCA_019634045.1 Saprospiraceae bacterium | reverse complement strand
GGTTTGAATCCTGCCAGGGCTACTTCAAGTTTATTGGCTCTTTAGCATAATGGTAATGCGGCTGACTGTTAATCAGCGAGATTTGGGCCTGTCTAACGGAACTAGCCAGATAGATTCAAGTCCCAAGGGAGCCTCTATTTTCCGGTGAAGCATTAATAGTGATGCACTAGACTTGTAATCTTGAGAACAGGGGGCAGTACCTTGCACCGGAGCAATATTGGAGTGTAGCTTAACGGGTAAAGCACCATCCTGATAAGATGGGAGATTCAATTGCTGACATTCCAACAAAATATTGTTACACAACAAGTAGTGTAACAATAGTGATCCTGAAGTTTCAGGTAGCGAATTTTATGGCTAGTCAAGGCAGAAAAATCGCACCTAGCTGGCGGCTAAGTAAGACTTTTTCTAACGATGGCTAGGCGAAAAAGTCGCAGCTGAAAGACAGGAGTATCTATTGTAACACTACTTATATGGGGGCGCATGTACCAAGGCGGGCGAGAAGGCTTTGCAAGCCGTCTGGAAGGATTCGATTTCCTTCGCCTCCACCCTATTCCTTCGAAGCATTGCTGGCGATGCATTGAACCGAGTTATACTTATTGGCTGCTGACGAGGCCAAAGGATTGGATTTTCTGGCGAAGCTCTTTTTGAGCCTGTCTGTTGGTACTAGCCAGGCAGGTTTCATGCCTGGAAGGCCTGGGACGAACCTGTCTGGCGGCGCCAGACAGCCAGGAAAAAGCTGATGTCCAGATGATTCATGACTTTAGGTCGCATCCAGATGAATAAGTGTAATTCGGTTCACAATTCTAATCCTGGGAACCGAGTTCGATTCTTGGCGGGAGAACTTCTTTCCGATGATCTTACCCTTCTTACAAACATCACAATGAGCCGACCATTGCCATAACACCTCCTGAGAATAAAGGCCGCTGCCTCAAAACACTTTACCTGTCCATTCCTGAACAACAAGCGTTCATTTTCGAACAAGTTTTTTCCTTCTCCTCCCTTTCCGCAATTCTAAAGCATTCATAGTCAAGCCTCTTTTTCTTTGGCACTACTTTTGACTTTTCGTGAAGTAGAATTTGAAGTGTTCCATTAAAACGGATTTAAATCGCGGCTGAGATTATGTACAGAAACTATTTGAAAATCGCTATCCGAAACCTAAAGAAGAACCGCCTTCATGCCTACATCAATATTTTTGGTTTAACCATGGGGTTTGTGGTGGCGATACTGTCCATACTATACATCAAAAATGAACTGGGTTTTGAAAAATGGATTCCAGATCAGGAGCAGATCTACCGGGTGTATCAACAAACACATGATCAAACAGAGGGAGGTTGGGTATACTCTCCAAGTCCTCTAGCGGCAACGCTGGCGCAAGAACTCCCTGGAGTAGAAGCAGCCACCAAAGTATACCTAGAGAATGATGTCCTTTTTACCCAGCAGGAAGATGCGTTTTACTTAGACAAAGTGGCTTTTGTGGATAGCTCATTTTTCAAGATTTTCCCCTTTCATTTCAAAACAGGGGATATGGAGACGGCTCTAAATGAGCCCAACTCGATCGTTATCTCGAAGCGGGTCGCTGAGCTGTTTTTTGAAGATACTAACCCCATTGGCCAAAGCTTGCAATACGACGGTGAGGCGACTTACTTGATTAAGGGCGTGCTGCCTGACGATATGGGAAACACCTTCCTCAAGCACGACGTGTATGTGTCGATTGACAACAAGGTACCCGATCACTGGCTAGCGAACAGAGTGACGACCTACATCAAGAAAGAACAACAAGCCGACATCGAGCACATAGCTCAACAGACAGATGAGCTGCTATTTCCGATCATGAAAAAGGAAATGCTGGCTTTTAACCTACCCTATGAATCGAAAGCCGATATCCAAAAATGGAAATACCAACCCCTGGCTGATATCCACCTCCACTCCGAAGAGATTGCTAGTTTTCAGGCTTCACAAGGGGCGGTAAGGAAATTATTCCTCTTTGGTGTGATCGCCTTTATTGTTTTACTAATAGCCAGCATTAATTATATCAACCTGGCCACCGCAAAAGGGACAAGAAGAGCCAAGGAGGTGGGCATGCGAAAGGTATCCGGCGCTAGAAAACATCAATTAATCGGTCAGTTCCTGACTGAATCTATTCTTCAGTCCATCATTGCCTTGATGATTGCCGTCGCTTTATCAGAGATTCTTTTACCTGTGTTTAACCAGATTAGCAATCGTGAATTGACCTTTCTACACTCGAATGTCATTACCATCCTATTCCCTTTACTGGCCCTAAGCGTTTTCATTGGCTTGGCAGCCGGTATTTATCCGGCCTTTGTTTTGTCTCGATTCAATCCGATTAAAGCCATGAAAGGGAACATATTGGGCGCTTCTGGGGGTCAATTCTTTAGAAAAGCATTGGTCGTTACTCAATTTTCCATGACGGTCATCTTGATCATTGGCCTGTTTTTCGTGCATAAGCAGATCAACTTTATGCAAGCCCAGGAATTGGGCTTTGATGATGCGCAGGTGCTGAGTATCGAGATCAACAAAGGTGACTCCTGGGCAAAAGCAGAACGCCTCAGGAATAAATTTGCCGAGATTGAGGGGCTGAAGTCGATGGCTTTTTCCAACAATATACCCGGTAAAGAAAACACGCAATATGGCATCCAGTTAGTAGGAAAGGTCGTAAAGTCCAGTCCTGATGTTTTATTCACCTCCGAAGATTTTATTGAGACCTTAGGTTTGGAGTTGAAAGAAGGACGGTTCTTTTCCTCCGAATTCACCACGGACGCACAGGAGGCTTATGTGGTCAACGAAAAGTTCCTAAAGGAGTATCAGATCGAGACGCCTATCGGGCAGGAAATGAAGTTTTTCTCCGACGATAAATATGGGCGAATTGTAGGCGTAATCAAGGATTTCCACTTTATGGGCTTAGAGGACCAGATCAAACCCTTGGTGATGAGCGCCAAAACCAACCTGAATAGCTATGCCTATGCCGTATTCAAAATAAGTTCAGCCGATGCTTTCCAGACGGTAGAGGCCATCCAAAAAGAATGGGCTAAGATTGAACCGGAACATCCTGTACGCTACGCTTTCCTAGATGAAACCTTTGCCGCCCAGTACCAGGAAAATGAGAATTTCAGACGCACCATCATCTATGCGACTAGCCTGGCCATCTTTATCGCCATGTTGGGCTTATTTGGATTGTCTTCTTTTATGGCCGAACAGCGCACCAAGGAGATCGGAGTAAGGAAAGTACTCGGAGCCAGCATCCCAAATCTGGTCGTTTTACTCGTTAAGGATTTCTTGTTGCTCATCCTCCTTGCTGGAATAATTGCTGTCCCTTTTTCACTGGTATTGGTTCAAAAATGGCTGGAAGACTTTGCTTATACCACAACGATCAATGCTCCTCCTTTTATCCTAGCCATCACGGGCGCCTTAGCCTTAGCTATTTTGACGGTAAGCTATCAGTCGATCAAGGTTTCTACTGAAAATCCGGTGAAGGCCTTGAAGATGGAATAATAACCCAAGGAAGTTGTAGCGGTGGTTGGGTATTTGAGCCTCCCATCAGGTAATATGTATTCCAGATATACAGTTGCGTGCTTGGATCAAGTCCGATCCAAGTCGTCACCTTTGTGCATTTCCTACTCTTGCCGGTTTCTGGCCCATTTCCTACTCTTGCCGGTTTCTGGCCCATTTCTTCTCTGTACTGTCAATGAATTTTTCAGCAACTGCATCAAATCAAGCGAAAATAATTCCATCCTGTTGCGGCATTGTCCTCAGCAAATCAAATTAGGCGAAAAGTGAAAAATCAAAAATATGGCAGCCAAGTGCGACGATTGCCTTGAAAAGCACGTAGTGGGTATATATAAGAGTGATTAATGCCAAGCAATAGAACAAATGCAAGAGATAGAGAAAACAATCAAGCAGATTCTGAAGGCTACTACCCTCAATAAGTTAGAAACATTGGACCTAATGGCCTTGGGTAAAGAAAAAACGATCCGCAGGAAAACACTACTCCTATCACCTAATAGGGTGGCAGATAAGGCCTACTTCCTAATGGGGGGCACGATCAGACACTACACCCAAAATAAAAATGAGCAGTTTACAAAAAACCTAATCCGCGGCCCCAGGTTTATGCTCCCTTCCTTGACCAGTTTTTTCCTTGGAACTCCTTCTACCATTTACTGTGAATCTTTAACAGTATTAGAGGTAATAGAATGGGATAAGAAAGACCTGACCACATTTGCTGATGATCACCCGAAAATGTATAAATTTCTTTTGCGGGGTGTCGTTAATGCATTCAGGGGCAAAGAAGAGAAGGAAATCGCATTTATCACCCAAAATGCCGAACAGAGATATCTTCACTTTTTGAGCGCATACCCCAATCTTATCAATGAAATCCCTATCCAATATGTCGCTTCCTTTTTAGGTATTCGTCCTGAAACATTGAGCAGGATTAGAGCTAAACGCATTTCTTGACATAGGTCAAGAATTTTCCATTGACGGGCAGGTTATTACTATAAAACAATCAACTATGGTAAGTAGACTGCTCTTCGTAGCTTCCTTTATTTTCCTCTTTGAAAATTTTGCCTTAGCACAAGAAGGCCCAAAGCAAATCTCTTTGGGTGTTGAAGCTTATCTCCTCATTGGAGGAGAAACCAATGCCAGTTTTGATTTCCTCACTGGGCTGAGGGGAAATTATATTTTCCAGCAAACCGGAGACATTGATTTCTTCAGTAGCATTGGTTTGGCTACGGATATATTCAATCCAGATTCTCGCCTAATGCTGGCCGATGCTCAGGTGGGACTCTATTGGCAAAAACAAAAAAGACTGTCTGTATTTGCCAGTGCTGGCCTGAATTATTTACAAGAATCACACAGCCTCCTGCTAAATGATGGGATAAGAACTTGGCAGAAATCCGCCTTCGGTCTCCTTGGCCATATCGGGTTCAACCTTCGCCTATCTGAGTCACTCTCTTCCGCTGTTTTTGTAAAACAAATCAACTCCACCTTTACCTCTATAGGCATGGGCTTTACCTATGCATTTTAAACCTTTTGAATCATGACAAAGAACCTTTTGAGCATGCTACTATTTGTTAGTATCATTTTCTCTTCTTGCACCCCAGAACCCATCGAGCTGAATATCGAGAACCGCTTTGGGCAACTACCTGCTACCGCCCTCACCCCTATTCAAAACCCCTATTCTCCTGAAAAAGCTCAATTGGGAAAGCTTCTTTTTTGGGATCCTATTTTGTCTGGCAACCAAGATATTGCCTGTGTGACCTGCCATCATCCTTCGCACGGTTATGCTGAACAACTGGAATTCAGTCTAGGGGTAGGAGGCGTCGGGCTTTCGGATTCAAGGCGTAACGGGACTGTCGTAAAACGGAACTCCCAAACAATCTTGAATACAGCGTTTAATGGTTTAAAGGCGGAAGGAAACTATACGCCCGAATTGGCTCCCATGTTTTGGGACAACAGAAATACATCCTTAGAAGAACAAGCCATTGAGCCAATACTTTCTGCGGAAGAGATGCGGGGACATCAGATTAGCAAGACAGCGATAATGGACACCATTTTAGCCAGGCTTCAAAGCATCCCAACCTATGTTACCTACTTTGAAGCTGTCTTTGGTGAAAATGGTATTACTGCGGAAAACCTAGGTAGGGCCATTGCCGCTTTTGAAAGAACCTTAATCGCCAATCAAAGTCGGTTTGACCAATACGCTGCTGGCAACCCCAATGCGCTTTCTTCTCTTGAATTGCGCGGTATGATGAACTTCATAGAAACAGGCTGTGCAAATTGCCATGGTGGGCCTATGTTTTCCGATTTTGAGCTGCATGTGTTGACCGTTCCTGAAAATGGCAAATTGCCTCTTATTGATGATGGAGATGGGACATTTGCCTTTAGAACACCCACTCTCCGAAATTTGGATGTAACAGCGCCCTATATGCACAATGGAGTGTTTTCTACACTAGAGGAAGTTTTAGAATTTTATGACGATGCGGTCGATGAAAGTCAAAACCCGAATATTCCTTCAGAGCGCAGGGATGAAAAGCTTAGGCAGCTAGAGCTAAACGACGACGAGCTTTCCTCCATCGTAGCCTTTTTGAGATCCTTAAATGACAATGATTTCGATGCTGAAATCGTCAAGGAAGTGCCGAGTGGATTAAACCCTGGGGGCAATATCGATCTCTAAAGTCAGCCCTAGCCATCACAAATGGCTTTTCTTAACCCAGGTGAATGAACCGCAACTGGAGCCCGCCTACCTTTGCCCCATTAACAACAAATACTAGAATTTCAATTTTATCCAAATGATCAAAGAAAACATCAAACCACAAACCCTACTATCCACGCTCTGGATATTCATTCTTTTCAATATGCTCTTAAGAGATTTGCATGAATTTCCGACTGAGGGCTACATCGAAGAATTGATGTCGATGAACTTATCCGACCAAGCCATGCTGCTGTATGCGTTTATAGTGGAGATTCCCATTTTGATGGTACTACTCTCTAGGGTCTTAACTGATAGCGCTAATAAATGGGCGAACATTATTGCGGCAAGTGTTGCCATGCTTGGAATAGCGAGCACCCTTCCCGCAGCCGACTTGGATGACATCTTTTTTGCAGTCATCAATATTGTGGCATTATTGGGCGTGATGCGCACCGCTTGGAACTTGTCTACCCAGGAACAGACTCTAATCACGCTAGCCCAGGAAAGATGAAGCCCTGATTGGTAATTAGCCTGCCCCATTCAGGTCTGAGGGAATGGGGCAGGCTTCATTTTAAGGCAAATTGAGCTTCGTTCGAAAGGTCATCTCTCCTTCCTTGAACTGTCCAATGATGAACCGATCATTTCCACTATGCCGGGCTTGCGTGTTGAACACTTCAGCCCCTCTAGACAGCAAAAATTCGACTTCTTCTTCGGTTAGACTCCCTACCCTTCGGTCGTTTTCCGCATAGACGTAGGTCACATTGGAGAGATCTTTATCGGCCAGCAGTTCCATGTAGTTTCTCCGGCCAAAAGCCGCTTTGATTCTATTCTTTACCTGACGTAGCCTGAAGTATCTTTCTGTTTTTATCGGATTCCGGTAGGTGGTGTCTGGGATTCTGATTGTTTTAGCATCTTCTTCAAAAATCACATTATGGCCCATGGCGTGATATTGCACCATCGTTTCATTCGCTTTAAGCCTTCCAGAACTAATCACATAGCTATCCGCCAACAAATCCGCCTTCGATATATGGTCCAGCATGACCCAAGCGCTTAAGGAGCTCCCGACTACTAGTACCACCTTTCCTCTTTCCTTAAAATAGCGGACAGCTCGATTCAAAATCTCTGTGCTATTATCAGCCTCCAATTCCCCATTCTCCTCCGAAAATCCTTTGGTGTTTTCATAGATCTGTTTGTTGAGCATAGTACTCTGCAAAATATGGGCTCGATAATAGCTTTTATATTGAGGTAGGCCCGACCAAACCGTTTCGCCCCTCCATTCAAAATCCAGGGCATTGTGTGGCCCACCCTCTCCAATGATCAAAACGGTATCTGCGGTCAAAGGCCCTTCTGATAGCCAAAGTGCAGTGGTGTCTGCTGGAAAGGTAGTAGCGGGATAAGAAGCTTCCGAGCTTTCTGATATCTCATTCCCTATTTGTTGATCCGGGTGTTGAGCGCAGCCAATAAGTGCGATAAGAAAGATAATACTGAACCTTAAATACGTACGATAACAAATTGAAATCATTGATAAGTGATTTTAAATTTCTTTTAATTGTAGTTCATGAACTGAATTCAGTGAAGCAACAAACTTTACTAATTTCTCGTGTAAGGTTTGTTGATTCTTTCAGCAAGTTATCGAGTCTTTGGTCTCTGTTCTTGTAGTATTGGGACACCCCTTTACTTTTCTATATCATACTGCTTAATATGGTCTGAGAAGC
>JAHQWA010000613.1 GCA_019634045.1 Saprospiraceae bacterium | reverse complement strand
TTGATCATTCAGGGGAAATACCAATTTAAGCCGCCCATGCCTTTTTCACCCGGTAGTGATATAGCGGGTGTGGTGAAAGCGACGGGAGAGGGAGTGAAGCGTTTTAAAGTGGGCGATGAAGTTTTCGGAATGATTCCATGGGGCGGATATGCCGAGGAAGTCGCTGCCTCTGAAAAATTGTGCTTCCCCAAATTACCTGGAATGGACTTTGAGATGGCAGCCTCTTTTATGATGGCCTATGGCACCTCCTATCATGCCTTAAAAGATCGAGCCAAACTTAAGGAGGGCGAAACCTTGCTGGTGTTAGGTGCAGCTGGAGGAGTCGGCCTGACCGCTGTTGAATTGGGCAAGTTGATGGGCGCGAAAGTTATCGCCGCCGCATCTACTGACGAAAAGCTAGCCCTCTGCCAATCATACGGAGCAGATGAAGTCATCAACTATAGTAAAGAAGATGTCAAGCAACGCATCAAAGAACTCACAGAGGGGAAAGGCGTAGACGTCGTTTACGATCCGGTCGGAGGCAATTACTCTGAAGCTGCCCTACGAGGAATGGCCTGGGAAGGGCGCTTTCTGGTTGTGGGTTTTGCTGCAGGAGATATTCCACGGATTCCCTTGAATTTGCCACTTTTGAAAGGCTGCCAGATCGTGGGCGTGTTTTGGGGGAATTTTGCCATGAAGTTCGCTGCTGATAACCTAGCCAATACGCAGCAATTGCTTCAGTGGTATCTGGCAGGAACCATCAAGCCACACATTGATAAAATCTATCCATTGGCGGATGTTCCGCAAGCCTTGCAGGATATGATGGATCGGAAAGTGAAAGGAAAAGTAGTGATACAGATCAGTTAAAAACCTTGGTATGAGTTTTAAAGATAAAAGTGTTTTAATTACCGGAGCAGGTTCGGGAATCGGAAAAGCCGCGGCCTTGGCTTTTGCCAAAGCTGGGGCAAAAGTGGCCGTTTCAGATATTAACGAAGAAGGTGGAAGAGCAACCGTTGAAGAGATTAAGCAGGCTGGGGGTACCGCTTTCTTTAAAAGGTGTAATGTAGCCAACTATCGAGCTGTAGTGGAACTGGTGCATGAGACCGTTGCTCAATTCGGCCGTCTAGATATAGCCTTAAACAATGCAGGCATTGGTGGAAATCGCGTACCTACGTCCAATTATGATATCTCTGAATGGGATCAGGTGATCTCCATCAATCAAACTGGCGTCTTCTATTGCATGCGGGAAGAATTGAAGGTAATGAGTAAGCAGGGAGCTGGTTGTGTCGTTAATGTATCCTCCATCGCTGGGATGAGAGCATTGCCAATGACCATTGCTTACACAGCGAGCAAACATGCCGTAATTGGTATGACTAAAACTGCGGCCTTGGAGTATGCACGTTATGGCATTCGAGTCAATGCCGTCTGTCCGGTTTTTACAGAAACGCCAATGGTGGCAGCCTTGGTTGGGGAGCAAAAAGATTTGGCTGAAAAGTTAGTTAAGACCATTCCCATGCGCCGATTCGGCCAGGTAGAAGATATCGTGAATGCTATTTTTTGGTTGTGCGACGAAAAATCGAGTTTTGTAACTGGACAGAGCTTAGCTATAGATGGAGGGCAAACAGCCTAATTTGAGCCTTGCTTTATCGTTTTTTCAAACTTGCTAGTAGACTTGATTCCTTCGATCCAGGCAAATTGGATTTGGAGTAATGAGGTATAGCGAAATTATGGCCTGTACCTCCACCTGACCTCCATCTTTGTCTCCTTTAGCGCTAGTTACCGCTTTTCAAGCAGTCTTGCTTCCTAAAGTTCAAGACCGTCTAAAAATCCACGCTACAAATCTGTCTCGCCTTTAATAAATTTGTGTATTTTTGTATACAGTATACAATTTTATTCACCTAAAACCTAGATAGTGAATAAGTTAGTTGCGGATGACCTCAGTTTACTTGCTTATCAGCGTATTAAGAAAATGATTCTGGAGAATCGACTGGAGCCCGGCAAAAAGATCGTGCAAGAGAAATTAGCTGCGGAACTAGGGATCAGCCGAACACCTTTACGGACAGCCCTGCAAATGCTAGAAGCAGAATATTTAGTGAAATCCATTCCTAGACGGGGGATGGTTGTTCGTGAATTCTCAAATCGGGAAATAGCTGAGGTCTATGATTGCCGAATTGCCCTTGAATGTACCGCGGTACGATTGTTTGCGGAGCAAGCGACCAAGGAGCAAATCGATGAGCTAAAGCAATTATTTAAACCCTTTGTCGAAAAGGTGGCTGGAAGTATCAATACAAAAGCCTATCAAAAAGCGGATAGTAAATTTCATGATGCCTTAATTAAGTATTGTGGGAATGGCTTTTTGCACCAGCTTTTTAATCAAGGAAACTTGCTAATTTGGATTAATCGAATTGGTTTGATCCGCCCTCCTGAAGAGACTTTGCCGGAACATTTAGCTATCGTAGATGCCCTTGAGGAAGGGGCTGTAGAAAAGGCAGAATCCCTGGCTAAAATACACTTAGAGAAATCTAAGCACTTAATCCTCAATTTGATAGCTGATGAAGAAAGGTAAAGGTTTTCTCTTGAGGTACCGAATGGTCATCGGAACCTTCATTCTCGCCTTAATTGTACTTTTTGATCGAATCATGATCTCGGTGGCAAAACACCCTATTGCTGCTAATCTGTCCCTTAGTGATGAGCAAATGGGATGGGTGATGTCCATTTTTCCACTGGAATACGCACTCTTTCAATCCCCTTCCGGAATATTAGCAGATAAATTTGGTTCAAAGAATCATTTTTAAACAAGCCTTTTCAAGCAACAAATACTAAACCATGAAACGAAACACCAATTTACCCAGTTGTCTATTAGCGCTTGCAGTGGTAGCCTCCCTGCTTATTTCCTGTACATCAACTGAAATTCCCCAGTTTGAGGTTAAGAAATGGGAGAAACTTACGCTCTCCTTCGAAGGGCCAGAAACAAGTGAAGAGGCGAGTGACAATCCATTTTTAAATTATCGTCTCCTGGTTAGCTTTACCAAAGGAGATCGGAGCCTTGTGCTACCAGGTTTTTATGCCGCCGATGGAAATGCAGCTGAATCTAGTGGCACTTCCGGTGGGGTTTGGCAGGTGCGCTTCCGTCCGGATGAGGAGGGAGAATGGGAGTATGAAGCATCCTTTCGTATGGGTAAGGATATTGCGATTTCAGATGACCCAACGGAAGGAGAGCCCCTATCTTTTGATGGAGAGCGAGGTAGCATAAAGGTGACTAGCCCCGCCGCGGGGGAAGAAGGGCGTTTGGTAGTAGGTTCGGATCAGTATTTACACTATCAGGATTCCAAGCGAATTTTCTTGAAGGGGGGAGCTGGAAGTCCAGAGAATTTTTTGGCCTTTCTAGATTTTGATGGGACGGAGCGTGGAGAACTGCCAGAGCAACGAGATGGTGAAGCAACAGCTAAGGACGGACTGCATAGCTATGCCCCGCACATCAAAGACTGGAAGGAAGGGGACCCTAGTTGGCAAGAAGGGAAAGGGAAGGGGATGATTGGAGCTTTAAATTACTTAGCAGACAAGGAGATGAATGTGGTGTACTTCCTCACGATGAACATTGGAGGAGATGGAAAGGACGTTTGGCCATACACCGGATACGAAGAACGCTTTCGGTTCGATTGCAGTAAGTTGGATCAATGGGAGATTGTTTTTGATCATATGGACAAGCTAGGCTTAATGATTCACATGGTGACACAAGAAACGGAAAACGAGACACTACTGGATGAGGGCGATACTGAAATCCAACGCAAATTGTACTACCGGGAATTGATTGCTCGTTTTGCCCACCACCTGAAAGTTACCTGGAATTTAGGGGAGGAAAATGGCCCGGCACCATGGACTCCCGACGGCCAAAGCAATGAACAACGCAAGGCCATGGCTACCTATCTGAAGACTCATGACCCCTACCAGAACTATCTGGTTATTCACACCCATTCGCAACAACACGAAAAAGATGAGCTGTTTGACCCGCTCTTGGGGTTTCCATATTTGGATGGGATGTCCATGCAAATTGCCAATCGTTCGACTTCTTATCAGGATACTCGAGATTGGCTGGCCAAATCAGCCCAAACGGATAAACCATGGATCATTACCATTGACGAAATCGGTCATCATTCTCGTGGTGTAGATCCAGATGACCGCTCAGACAATAACCAGGACAGTGTGCGAGCCGAAGTGTTATGGGGCAATTTAATGGCCGGAGGCGGCGGGGTAGATTGGTACTTTGGCTGGCGTAATCACAACAACGATTTGCAATGTGAGGATTGGCGATCTAGAGATCGGGTTTGGGATTTTACTCGACATGCCCTCCATTTTTTTAACACCCATTTGCAAGTTGCTCAATTGGAGCCCCAGGATGCGCTGACGCAAGGGGATCAAAATTATTGCTTAGCAGCGGTCGGACAAACCTATGCTGTTTACTTGCCCTTTGGGGGAACGGTCTCCCTGGATCTGAGCGATCAAGTTGGTACCTATGAAGTGGCGTGGTACGATCCCCGATCAGGCGGTGAGCTGCAAAAAGGCATGCTGGCAACGGTTGAAGGAGGGGGGCTAGTCTCATTAGGAACGGCTCCAAGTGAGCAGGATCAGGATTGGGCTATTTTGGTTAGTAAGAATTGACTTTTGCCAAGACTTAGTCAATAAACCAGTTTTGTCCTGCTGTGCAATAAGTTCCACTAAAATTCTATATTAGATGACAGTACGTAGTACCTATTTGGCCATCACACTTTGGGCGGAAAATCGCCCTTTCCTGCCTGGCGGCAGGCCAGGTTTTGCTGATATTTCCTTGCTTCCCTTGACCGTATCTTCCAGATATGGCCTGCGAAAAGCGCCTCGTCTCAGCAAAAAGATGACACTTTTCTCCTCCCAAAGCGATCGCCGAACATGTACTTAGGGCCCGACCAAATCAGTTGGACTTCCTAATTGTATCTCTTTCAACAATCTATCTTAAAAAAAATTCGATGCGATTCGCCTTAATACCCATCTTCTTGAGTTGTAGCTTACTGATTTGTAGCCAAACTGCCCCTTTTACCAAGGGCATTAATCTCACCAATTGGTTTCAAGTAGGCTCTGCCAAAGAGATCCAGTTCACCAAATACACTAAGCAGGACTTTGAGAACATTCAATCGTTAGGATGCGACGTCGTTCGACTTCCCATAAATCTTCACTTCATGACGGACGGAGCTCCAAACTATACTTTAGATCCTTTGTTTCTGAGCTTTTTGGACCAAGCCGTGGATTGGGCAGAAGAACTGGGAATGTACCTGATATTGGACAACCACACCTTTAATCCGGCCGAAAGCACAGACCCGGATATTGGGGATGTTTTGGTGAAAGTATGGGAACAAATGGCCACTCATTATGAGAATCGCTCCACCCTGATCATGTACGAAGTGCTAAATGAACCCCACGGCATATCAGATCAACTTTGGAATAGCATCCAACAAGAAGTAGTGGAAGTGATCCGAGCCGTTGATGATAAACATACTATAGTGGTGGGCCCCGCTTCTTGGAATAGCTATAATAACCTGGCAGCGATGCCAATCTACGAGGACGATAATCTCTTGTACACCTTCCATTTTTACGACCCTTTTGTTTTCACTCATCAAGGCGCGAGTTGGGTGTCTCCGTCTATGGAACCCCTGGCCAATGTTCCTTTTCCCTATCAAGCCCAGAATATGCCTTCCTTCCCAGCCTCTCTCAACGGCAGTTGGATTCATGGAGCCTTCAATAATTATAGCGCGGATGGTACAGTCAATAAGATTAAGGATTTAATCGATATCGCTGTTGATTTCCAGCAAGCTAGAAACGTGCCTATCTATTGTGGCGAATTTGGGGTCTACATTCCCAACAGTAACAAGCCGGACCGCGTATTTTGGTACGAGGAGGTAAGGAAGTATTTGGAGGAAAAAAATATTGGATGGACGATTTGGGACTATCACGGTGGATTCGGACTCTTCGAAGCAGGCGGGAACGGACTTTTTGAGCATGATTTGAACACGGATCTGTTAGGTGTCTTGGGGATGAATGTGCCTGAACAGACGCCTTTCCAAATCCGCCCCGACTCGGTGGGTTTCTTTGTTTATTCTGATTTTATTGGAGCAGAAATCGTGTCGAGTGGTTCAAGTGGGGGTGAGGTGGATTTTTATAATGAAATAGCGCCTAATAATGATCAGTACAGTCTGTTCTGGACCGGTGCCAATCAATACCAATCCATTAGCTTTGACTTTCGGCCCAACCGGGACCTTTCTTACCTAGCTAGCCAAGACTTTGCCTTGGATTTTTACATTAAAGGGGATACACCCGGTACTTCTTTTGATATCCGCTTTATTGATACAGATTCAGCTATTCCAGAAGATTTGCCTTGGCGTATTCGCGTAACGATTGACGACGAAGTGACCTGGGATAACACTTGGCAGCATCTACATTTGAAGCTCAGTGATTTTGTAGAACATGGAGCATGGGATGGCACCTGGCACAATCCAATTGGGGCATTCGACTGGTCGCGGATTGATCTCTTAGAAATTGTTGCCGAGCAGGGCGCCATGGGTGAAGCTCAACTTTGGTTTGATAATATACAGATCACTGACATTGATCCGACCGGAGTGAATGCGGTGGAGGAGAATCAACGATCTTTTCCGGTAACGATTTTTCCTAATCCCGCTACAAAAGATTTGTTCCTCAAAAGCGAGTATCCCTCCTCCTTGCACTACCAGCTGAGGGATGCATTCGGGAGGGTGTTGATCAAAGGTAGACTGCTCGGTCGCGAGGTCCTAGACCTTTCACCCTATCCTGCTGGATACTATTTTCTGAAGTTTTATGACGCCAGCGGCGCCTTTGAACTCCGTAAAATCATTAAGCCTTAGGAAGCGAAGTTACTTGGCCACCTCGTAGTACTGCGTGAAGGTAGCTGTCTGACCCTCTTTGGATTGGACCGCAATCTCAATGAGAAAGGTTCCCATATCATCACCATGTGCAAAATCTAACTGATAGGTGCCGCTAGACGGAATGGATTGATTAGCCAACCACAAAAGGTTGGGGCCGATCTTAATTTGATCTTCAGTTTGTTCCGCTTCCTTGGGTATCGAAAATTCTTCCTTGAGCAGGGAAATACTAAAGATATTGTTGGCGTCCGTCGTTGGGAGATCCAGCTTACTCAAGCTTGTCTTGATAATGACCATTCCGCTGTTAGCGATGGGGCCAAATTGTGGTTGCAAGGATTGCGGGTAGAAGAAAAGATCAATGGTATCAATCTTTGCAATCGGTATATTGTAGATAAAATTGGCATCTTTCGTTAGCATCCCATCCACAATGAAGACGGGGCTTCCACTATAAAATTGACGGATTTGTTGAGTGGGGTTAAACATCCGCGCGATGTAACCTCTTTTTCCTCTTTCTCGCAATTTGAAGGGTGTAACGATTTCATTGAAGAAAATCGTTAAATCATCAAATGGCGTGTAATTGGCCATGACGAATTGCTGATCAGATTCGAATTTATTTGCTACTACTTGACCTGGAATTGCATTCAATGGAGCCTCTACGGTCCCATAAAATTGATAAATCTTCTTTCTGAGTCTACTCCAATTCAGGTAGGTAGCAAGAGAGGCTTTGGTGCTAGCAGAGACCCCAGTACTGAGATTGATATTGTCGGATAAAATCACCTTTATATCGCTCCGTTGGTAGTCCATAAACTGGATATGTCGCATGCCCTGCGCTTCCGGTAAGACTAAGCTGAATTGTCCATCCTTATCGGATTTGGTACAAAAGAACTGGTTCTCTTCTCTTAGGTAGGCACAGAGAATAGCCGATTGAAAAGCCTTCCCTTCTAAATCCAGGCTTTTGCCCAGAATCCGTATTTGATCGGAGAGCTGAGCAGCAATACCCGTTGGTAACTCCAGGTGGTAGGTCGAAATTTCATTGTCGGTACCCATGGACAACAATGCTGCATCTTTGACGGTGACGGAAAAGACTCCATCGATCCCTTGACCGGCTTGGTCTTTTACCGCTAAGCTCGCGCTGATTTTTCCGCCACGCTCCAACCCTTTTTCCTGCAATTGAAAATCGATGGACAAGGCTGAGGAGGTGGAGGGGTTACTTGTGATGATCGACAACTGAGTGGGGGCAGGGGCCTTGGACAGGTCATCGTAGATCGGAAGCAATAGTTCCCCCAACTTAATGCGTTTAGTGCCTTCCTGGTCCGTTCCCAGCAGCAGCCAATGATAGGCTTGAGAAGGCAAGTTGTAGGGTATCTTGAGGTAGCCATTTGCCTGTAACTGTCCTTCTGTTTTTATAAAATGTTCAATGACTAGTTGCCCATCCGGGTGATATAAGGCCACTTTAAGCGCCAGGTCTCTTCCTTGGAAACTCTTCGGGAAAAACAGCTGATAAGCCAAGGGATCACCAGCCGTATAAAAGGGCTTATCTAATTGGACCAAGAGTTGCTCTGCCTGCAATTTGCCAGGCAAGAGCAGGAGGGTAAAGAAAAGTGCGAGCGTAGAAAGGTATCGGTTCAGCATTATTTCAGATTTCTTGAGGCCTTATTCAATCCAAAAATCGGGTCTTTGTGTGGTGCTATTTCGCAGCAGTAGACAGTCGAAGCAAAATGCACGAGGGGGTTCTTGTCCTTCAGGAATGGTCGAGGGGCATTCTGGGAAGATCGCAATGCCCAAGGCAGAAGGTGGAACATATAATCGAATAGTATCCTCTTGCAAAGCACTAAAGTAGCCGAATACATCTTCTGAGGGATTGTCTAAATTCGAAAAGTTTCCCCGAATTTTCCCCGGAGGTTCGTCAAAGAAATTACCAGAGCGATCTACTACTTTGCGAATACTCTCCCAATAATCGTATGCCCCTTCGGTTATCGACTGCTGCCGTACTACCAGATAAAATCCTTGGGCAAAGCGGCTATCTGCTCTTTCCTCAATAATGAATTGCCCTTCCAGTATATCCTTACCACTTTCATTTCCATTAAATACAACAGGTTTTTCCAGTTGCAGGTCCTCAAAAACGTAGCAGGTCCTCTGATTAGGCACTTGTACATTGGCCGGCACACTTTCTACGATCTTGTAAACCCCTTCCATATCCCATTTTAGTACAGCCTTATCAGTTGTCCCGTTTGACTTTAGTGGTGTATCAATGAAAAAACGGACAAAGTTCTGATCAACGATATTGCCTAGTTCATTAATGGCTTCTCTAGTTTCCAGGGCATAATCTAGGGCGCTAGCTTCTGGTACTGTATTTAGGGTCTCAAATTCGGAGGTGTATACGCGCCCAACACCCAGGTTCACTACCAATTGATAAGATCTACCCGCTTCGATTACCATGTCCGTTTCTGCATCCCCCAAAATACGTTGGTATTGCCCAGAAAACCTCAATGGAACAAAAGCTTCATTTCCTAGGTCATCCTTTAAGAAAATGATGGCGTTATCTATCGGGACCGGCGCACTAAAGCCGCTAAAGTTATCCACCTCTACGACTCGTACGTCCAGGACGGAAGGGGCATCTTTGCGCAAAGTAGCGGTGATGGCGATGTTTTCTGCATCAGAAGGGGGAGCGGGTAAGTCGATCTGGCTTAGGCAACCCCACAGAGAAGAGAGTAAGAGTAGAGCCAATACAGGCTGAAGCCGTTTTGGATGTATCATAGCGTTTCAAAATTAAAGGTGAGCGCGGGGAAGATATTTCCTAGGATTGACAATTTGTTGGCCACTGGAGCCTGAAAGGGACGTTGGGTGAAAAAGACAGAAAATGCATTCTGTCTACTGTAAAGATTGTATAAAGAAATGGTCCAACTGGTTTTGATTTTCTTTGTGAGGTTATATCCTTTTCCGAGCGTATAGGCCAAGTCTAGCCGATGATAGTCCGGTACTCGCAATTGATTGCGATCGGAATAGATTGGAATAACTAGGCCATTGCTTTCCACATAGGAGGCTATCGGTGCGGTAGTCGGACGCCCGGTTCCGTAGATGAAGTTGAAACTCAGGGTGTTTCGACGATTGACGTGGAAATTAAAGACCAGGCTTACGTCATGGGGCTTGTCAAAATTGCTGGGAAACCAATTCTTTTGATTAATTCCTTCCACCTGCTTCTCCGTTCTAGACAGCGTATAACTCAGATATCCATCCCATCGCCCTTGTTTCTTCTTGGCACTCAACTCTAGTCCGTAAGCCCTTCCAACGCCGGTTAGTAGCTGTGTTTCCAGGAATTCATTAGCCGTCAACTCCGCGAAATCTCGGTAATCAAATAAGTCGTCAATGTATCGGACGTAGGATTCGGTAGAGAATTCCCAATTGTTGTTTTTAGAGTTTAGAAAATAGCCTACCGAAAAATTATGAGATCGCAATGGTCGAATATTCTTATTACTCAATTGCCACTGGCTACTCGGGGTAGGAGTATTGGTATTGGCAATAAGGTTGATGAATTGCGCCGTACGGCTATAGCCTCCTTTGATAGAAGATTGTGGGTTGAGGCGATAGCGAAAGGAAACGCGAGGTTCTAAGCTGGTATAGGTAGCTACAATTTTTGCTCCAGCAAAAGAACTGGAGTCCTTCAAGTTCACTAATCTAGGATTTTCCGGGTCTTCATATTCGTAAAAGGTTCCTGGGCCAAGCGCATTATACATGCCCAAGCGCAAACCGCCGGACAAGGCGAAAGCAGGTGTAACATTCCAGTTCGCATTGAAGAATAAAGCGGATTCTAACCCTTGCTCACGTTCAACACTTCTAGCTTTAACTTGAGAAAGTTCCCCCCTCGGGCGCAAATTACCGGGATCGACTTGATAAAGAATGGAGGAAATTCCGGCATTAAGTTCGAGTTCATTATCTGGACTATAGGTAAGTAACTCCTTGATCTTATAATAGGTCACATTGTTGTCCAGTTCCTGTGCATCGGTCCCATCCAGGTCCAGCTGCGTACTTTCATATCGACTTGCTGTAACCGACAGCCGTGAAAAAAGACGATCAGAGAAGATCTTCTTATAGGTGAATTGTCCCATCTGGGTACCATATTCATAGCCGAACTGATTGTTGAAAGCAAAATCATCTCGAGTAGAGTAGGCCGAAATGGTAATGGTATTACGTTCGTTGATTTTATCCGTATATCTGAGATTGAGATCATAAAAAGAAGCGGAACTCTGCTTTACTTCTGGGAGCTTAATAAGCCGTAGCACCCAATCCGAATAGCTACTTCTAAATCCAAGTATCAAGGAGGACTTTCCTTTTACAATCGGCCCCTCGAGGTTGAATTTACTGGCTACCAGACCCAATCCTCCCTGAGCCTTGTAATTTTGGAAACTACCATCTCGCATTTCTACATCCAAGACTGAGGCTAAACGCCCACCGAATTGTGCCGGTATATTGCCTTTGTATAAGGTCACATAACTAATGAGTTCGGGATTCAAGGTACTGAAAAAACCGAGTGCATGCGAGGCATTGAACAGAAGGCCTTCATCTTGCATGAGGAGGTTTTGATCTACCTCCCCGCCACGAACATTGAAGCCAATCGCTCCTTCGCCAATGGTACTGATACCGGGTTGCAAGAGTAAACTCTTAATGACATCAATTTCCCCTAGAAAACTGGGTAGTTTTTTAATGGACTTTACAT
This sequence comes from Saprospiraceae bacterium, assembly GCA_019634045.1. Taxonomy (GTDB): domain Bacteria; phylum Bacteroidota; class Bacteroidia; order Chitinophagales; family Saprospiraceae; genus DT-111. Next base: position 9,774 of record JAHQWA010000613.1, on the reverse strand, counting down.
CTAGCCTAGCCACCCCAACCTGTGCGCTTTCTATATTTACATTGGCTGCTTCGGCTCGTACCAACACTTCTTGCAGTTCGATGGCTGCTTTATCCAGGGACACCTCTAATGTGCCACTCCCCATCACGGCTACCGATCTTATGAAATCATCAAAACCAACGTATTGAATCACCAAATCGTGGCGTCCACTTTCTAACTCCAACTCAAAATTCCCGTCTACATCTGTTGCTGTACCTTGGTTCAGGTTTTTCCAGAAAACGGTTGCCCCAATAATCGGCTCCTCAGTGCTTCCATCGACAACCTTGCCGCGAACAATGGCTTTACCATTAGCTTCCAGGGTTTCGACTTGCCCAATGGTTAGGTCTGGTTGGCCTTCCACCAATGCATCTGCGCCCCGAATGCTATTTTCCAAAGCCACGTAAAAATCTGAGGAGAAGCTGGAGGCGATAAAGTCCTTAGGTACAATAAGGACGGCATAGTCGCGGTAATTGAGAAAGCTGAGATCTTTTGTCGCTAGCAGTTGGACTAGGACTTGTTGAAGGGGCGTTTGTGCAAAAGTGAAGCTTTGCTGTTCCGTCGGCAGATCTGATTCTCGAAAGTAAAACTTAAAGCTCGTCTGTTGCTCCAGGTCGGACAAAATTTCCTGCACGGTCTGATTGTTGTAAACTGCCGTAATAGGAATATCAGGAACTGTATTTTGCCCGGATAAGGAGCAGAGCCAAAGCGCGCAAAGGGTCGTTGAAAACAGCCGGAAGAAAATTCGCATACTGTAAGTGTTCTTGCTTAAAGATGGTTTTGTAAATGTAGATTAAAAAAAGTCGAGATCGGTTGCTTTTTGGGGAAATAAATGTGTCTTGGCAGTCAAAATGAAATTCCTAAACGTTGGACAACGCCAAGGCAGGAATTTATCCAGATGCTACTTCCTGTTTTTATTAGCTTTTACACCTATTCCTGCTGGAAATAGTTTACATCAATTCTTAGTCTTAAATTGTCTATGGCTTTCTAAGGGTGGCAAAAAACATCCTATGCTGCTTATTGAAGCCAAATTTTAAGCGCTACAGCCTTGAAATTTGGTGCAAAGTAGTGGTAAAGGTGCATTTTGTAGGCCCATAAGACAACTTCTTTTAAAGAAACGAAGACCACTATGTTCCGAAAGACACTTCTTTTGCTGTTTGGGGTTGGGGGCTTATTGAACCTATTGAGTTGCCAAAGTCCGAAGGACGTTTCCGACCCAGTTTCCTTTCTTGGCGTTCCCAAAGCAGAGATACAACAAGAATTAGATCATTTAGTTGAACTTTGGTATCCTCGAATTATTGATACTGTTAATGGCGGCTATTGGACAAACTTTGAGTATGACTGGTCCCGCAGTGATGATCAACCTAAAATGTTGGTCACTCAGGCTCGAGGACTATGGACGGCGGCACGCTTGGCGCAGTTTTACCCGGATCGACCAAGTTTGGTGAAGGCGGCCGAACATGGTTTTCGATTCCTCACAGAGAAACTATGGGATGAGGGGAAGGGTGGTTTTGTTTTGCAATGGCCTGTGAAAGAGAATGCCCCTGACTATCGATTGACTTATGCGAACGCTTTTGCACTATATGCTCTTGCTGAATATGCAAAAATTAATTCCGAACCGAAGGTATTACAATGGGTAGAACGCAGTTTTGAATGGCTGGAAACCCATGCTCATGATCAAGCATTTGGTGGCTATTTCAATCTAGTCATTTTTGATGAGCATATCCAGGAAAACCTAGGATGGGGAGATGGGGAATGGAAGGGGCAAAATACGAGTATTCACCTCTTGGAGGCCATCACCAATACCTATCAGGTACTACCTTTGCCCAGTGTCAAAAAGCGCCTGGAAGAAATGTTGCTACTCGTTCGGGATACATTCGTGAGAGAAAACGGTAGCCTGCAATTGTATTTCACGAACGACTGGTCCGCTGTAGATTATACCGATTCTACGCGGCAATTCATCCTTGATCACATTCATGATGATCATGTTTCCTTTGGGCATGATATTGAAACAGCCTTTCTTCTATATGAGGCGGCCATGGTTTGGACCGGAGGGAATGTAGATGAAAAGACCCAGGTCGTGACCAAACGAATGATAGATCATTGCCTGGCTACTGGATTTGAAGAAGGCTTCCAAGGTCTTTTTGACAAAGGCTATTATTTCCAAGGTCAAGAGGGTATTGAGGTGACCGGTCGTCACAAGAGCTGGTGGGCCCAGGCGGAGGCGTGGCATGCACTGGCCCTTTTTTCAGGCCTGTTCCCCGAAGCAGAAACCTACCCAGTAGCATTTGCTGCCATGTGGACCTATATGCAGGAGCAATTGATTGATCATCAGCATGGAGGTTGGTACAATGCGGGTTTGGATGAGTCTCCTAAAGTCATCCGGCAGCGAAAGGCGCACCAATGGAAAGGCGCCTATCACAATGGAAGGGCGCTGATGCAAGTGTTAGAATATGCCCAGGGAGAGCAGGCCAAGCATTAGGTGTTTAAATTGACGAATCCACCGTCGATTGGGTAGTTGGTACCCGTAATGAAGCTAGCTTCATCGGAGCACAGGTAACGTGCCAAATTGGCTATTTCGACGGGTTTTGCCATACGGCCAATGGGCTGGGTTTTAGAGAGCTGCTCGTACATTTCTTCTTCTTTGCCCGGATAATGCTGTTGCAGATAATTGTCGACAAAGGGAGTATGTACGCGAGCTGGGGCAATACTATTACATCGGATGTTAAACTCAAGGTAATCTCTTGCCACAGTATAAGTCATAAGTTCTACTGCGCCTTTACTGGTAGAATAGGCAAATCGATCAGGTAAGCCGACCATGGAGGCTACAGAGCCCATATTGATAATGACACCCTTATTTTGTTGCATCATGAACGGGATCACGCCATACATGCAATTGTAGACGCCCTTGATATTTACTTGATAAATACGGTCAAAATCGCTTTCATTGGTTTCGTGCAGCTTGCCAATATGAGAAATACCAGCATTATTGATGAGGATATCTATCCGCCCCGTCTCTTCAACGATCTCGGAACAAGATGCCTGCACCTGCTGTTGATCGGAAACATCGACGAATCTGAATTTAATGTTACCACCCTTAGCGGAAATGTCCGCCGCAACAGCTTCCCCTTTCTCTTTGTTAAATTCCAATAATTGTACGTTGGCGCCAGCTTCAGCAAAGACACGGCACATTTGTTCTCCAATACCACTACCCCCGCCGGTAATAATGGCGACCTTTCCGGTAAGATCGAATGCTTTCATGGATTTCGTGATTGTTTTGAAAACTTTTTAGCACCACGGCAATTGTAAATAGGGGTGCTGGAATTCAACTCGAAGTTATTATTTTGTTGGCGCTATCATGGTCTCAAAGATCTGAAATTTAAGACTGACGCCTTAATTTATATAGTAGAGCACCTCATCAAATATTGAAACCGATTTAGACTTAGGTTTCCCGTTATCTCAAACATCATATTCATCAGAGAACTAGAATAAATAAATATTTATGAATAAGCAACTAAAGTTAGCTAGTCGTCCCGACGGACTGCCAGATGCCTCGACTTGGGTCTTGGAGAAGAATGAGGTACCCAGTATTGGTGAAGGCGAATTCTTGGTAAAGATCCATTACATCTCGCTTGATCCTGCTATGAGAGGATGGATTCGAGATGTCCGTTCTTATATACCACCAGTACAGATTGGGGAGGTTATGCGGGCAGGTGCAGTGGGTGAGGTCATGGCCTCCGAACATCCCGACTATGCAGTAGGTGATTATGTGACGGGCACAGGTGGGGTACAGCAATATATCGCTACTAATGGTAAGGGATGGGCTAAGTTGTATGGCAGTGCTGAAAATTTACCCTTATTCCTGGGCACACTAGGGATGCCTGGCTTTACAGCCTATTTCGGCTTGCTAGATGTAGGGGCGCTAAAGGAAGGGGAAAATGTGTTGGTTTCTGGTGGCGCTGGTGCCGTTGGAAGTGTTGTAGGACAGATTGCAAAATTCTAGGGCTGTCACGTGGTTGGGATAGCTGGTGGACCAGAAAAATGCCAGTATATGATTGACGAATTGGGGTTTGATGAGGCTATTGACTATAAATCAGAATCTGTGCGCAAGGCGATCCGGGAAAAGTGTAAAGGGGGAATAGATGTCTACTTTGATAATGTCGGTGGGGAAATATTAGATGCTGCCTTGACGCGAATCAATCGCAAAGCAAGGGTTGTTATTTGCGGGGCCATTTCACAATATAATGCGACAACACCCGTCCCTGGCCCCGCCAATTATTTGTCCCTATTGGTCAATCGAGCACGAATGGAAGGCTTTATTGTGTTTGACTACGCGAAAGATTATGCAAAAGCTGGAGCAGAAATGGCGCAGTGGATGAAGGAAGGGAAGTTGAAAAGTAAAGAGGCCGTCTTTGAAGGGATTGAAAACTTCCACGATACCTTCCTCCGATTATTTAATGGAGAAAAGAAAGGAAAACTAGTGCTAAAAGTTAGCGATTAATCGGGGAGGACGGGTAGAAGATAGCCGTTCATGATCAATAGCGTCTTTGGGCAATTTGGGGCCTATAGTTGTAGCAAAGAGTGTATGTGAATCGGAAGTCGGAAAATAGCTTGGCGATACTTTTATCCCGACTTCCGATTTCGAATTTATCAGCCTGTCTAACAGCAAATAGCATCTGCTACTTGTTAGGAAGCTTAAGGCTTCTTATGAGAAATGGCTCAGCCACAGAGAAACCTTCCTACTTAGCCTTGGCATGCCGCTTGGCCCATTTTTTCAAAGCCTTGGTTTCCTTATCCGTCAGTTTCAATTCCGGTTTTCTTTCTACCATCCGCTTAGGCGGCATGGCCCCTTTTTCTACAACGGCTTGAATAAGCTCCATTTTCTTTACTCGATCCTGTGCAGACATTCCCGCTAAGTCATCCCACATTAGTTTGTCTTTGGCCTTTTGGCCACGACCTTTTTCGCTATGGCAGCCATAGCATTTGCTCTGTACGATGGTGTCTACCTTCTTAGAGAATTTAAACTTTCGAGGAGGAGCTTCCGAAGTGCTACTTAGAAGCATGACGACAAACAGTAAGAGAAAGGCACCCAAGAATGGGCTAAAAGTGTGTGTTTTTCGCATCTTTTTGATGATTTGCCCCTCTAGCGAGGGATTAGGTGGTTAATTTCCTACCTAAAATAACACTTCTCTTGCCTTTCTCCTATCGTTGCCATGATTTTTGTTGATCCGGCCTATCTTAGAAACTGTCGATAATCGCCAGGAAATCGTTCGGTTTTAGAGAGGCTCCACCAACCAGGCCTCCATCTACATCAGGCTGTGAAAAAAGTTCTTTTGCATTAGCGGGTTTTACACTACCACCATATAAAATAGTGGTTCCGTCTGCTAGTTCCGCACCGTACTGGTCAGCGACCAATTTTCTGATCACCGCATGCATTTCTTGAGCTTGCTCGGGAGAGGCGGTAACACCGGTGCCGATCGCCCACACCGGTTCGTAGGCAATGACTACCTCTGCAAATTCTTCGGCAGATAAGTGGAACAAAGCTCCTTTGATCTGATTAGCCACTAATTCAGCGTGAGTGCCAGCCTCTCTGATCGGTAATTTCTCCCCGCAACAGAAGATGGGCTTTAAGCCTGCCGCCAGTACTATATCCACCTTTTTGGCTAATAAGCTTGCTTCCTCGCCAAAATACTCTCGACGTTCGCTATGCCCTAATATTACATACTCCACCCCCACAGATTTCAACATATCTACGGAGATTTCACCCGTATATGCTCCACCTTTTTCCTGATGACAGTTTTGAGCAGCTAACTTGAGGTTTAGCTTTTGCTGCACAGTCATACTTATGGCGGACAAATGGATAAAGGGTGGGGCTAAAATGGCGATGGTATCAGATTCAGGCAAACCTTCTGCTACTGCTTCCGCCAGTTCTTTACCTTCCTCAAATGATTTATTCATTTTCCAGTTGCCAGCTACGATGTGCTGTCTTTTCATTTTACGTGCTTTTGTGTGATGATGAAGAAAAGTACTTTGAACGTATATTGGAAATGCCTTAGCATTTCTAAAAGTGGTGGTGAATGAATGAGGGCTTATCCTTCAATTATTCCTTTAGGGGTGAATAGCTATCGCCTCACCAAGGAATTTCGGTTGTTTATTTAAAACATAAAGATCTAATACCGCTTTTGCTCGAGCCAAGTACTCCCGCCATCTTACCTTACTATAGGGGTGTGTATGCGGAAGTTTTGCATCATAAGCAATAGCCTGTAACCCCCTGCCCTGGGCTATAAATAAGGCTCTTTCATTATGAAAAGCCTGCGAGATAATGGTGAATCGTTCTTGTTGAAATACCTCCTTGGCACGAACCACAGAATCCAGCGTTCTAAACCCTGCATAATCCAGCGTGATTGCTCCCTCCGGAATACCAGCAGCCACCAGCGCATCCATCATATCTTGAGGTTCATTGTAAGCTGCTCGGGAATGATCCCCGCTGATCAATAGGTGCTTAACCTTGCCAGCCTCAAACAATTCGACGGCGGCCGCTATCCGGGATTCGAAATAGGGATTTGGAAATTTTCCGTTGATCAAACGATTGGTGCCAAGTAGCAAGGCCACATCGTTTTTGGGCATAGCCTCAACAGCTTGATAATGCAAGCCCACCGCACTATTCTTAATCCACAGATGTGCTCCTACGGTAAAAAGTAAGGCCAGAAAACTGCCCAGGCCTCCCCAAATTAGACCCTTCTTGGCGATGAACAACAGGGACTGTTTCATCTTTATTTCTCTTCTAGTTGTTTCTGACGGCGCACCTCTTTCCCCTTCTTGGTATAAGCGACGTTGGCTTCAATCTTATGCCCTGGACGACTCCACTTTTCGGATTCACCAGCGGGAAGAGACGCTTTCTCTTTGATCTTCGGCTGCTCGTGTTTAGCGAAAGGTTCGGTGGGAGTCAATCCCAAAAGATTGAACATTTCGAGATCCTGGAATACATCAGGATTAGGTGTGGTCAGTAGTTTGTCTCCGGCGAAGATGGAGCCAGCACCCGCCATGAAACACAAGGCCTGCCCTTCAATCGACATACTAGTTCGACCAGCCGATAAACGGACTACAGAGGTAGGCATCGCAATTCTTGTCACTGCGACCATTCTGATCATCTCCCAGATGGAAACGGGATCTTGGTCCTCCAGCGGTGTTCCATCCACTGCCACCAATGCGTTGATCGGTACAGATTCTGGTTGCGGATCGAGTCTAGATAAGGTCAACAACATTTTTAGTCGATCATCCACATTCTCACCCATGCCAATGATGCCGCCAGAACAGACCGTTAGGTCGGCTTTGCGGACATTATCTAGGGTTTTCAAACGATCTTCGTAGCCGCGAGTAGAAATGATTTCCTTATAATATTCTTCTGAGGTATCTAGATTGTGATTGTAAGCATACAGGCCGGCATCTGCCAACCGCTTTGCTTGATGTTCACTGAGCATGCCCAAGGTTGCACATACCTCCATATCAAGCTTATTCACCGTCTTGACCAGATCAATGACATGATCAAATTCCTCATTATCCTTAACGTTTCTCCAGGCAGCGCCCATGCATAGGCGTGATGAGCCTAGGGCTTTTGCTCTTTTGGCTGCGGTTTCTACTTGCTCAACACTCATCAAATCGTTTTTTTCAACGCCGGTGTGATAGCGAGCAGCCTGTGGACAATAAGCGCAATCTTCCGGGCATCCCCCTGTCTTTATGGACAAAAGGGTGCTGATCTGTACTTCTCTCGGGTTATGGTGTTCTCTATGGACAGATGCGGCTTTAAAGACCAACTCAAGGAGTGGGCTGTGGTATAGCTCTTGTAATTCTGCTAATGTCCAATTCTTCATATCTCTTCGATTTTGGTGCAAATGTAAGGTTTAGTCACTTAGATTGGAAAATGGGGCTGACAAAATATTAAATCAGTGCTCTAGTTAAGATGCTCCTGGAGGAGCGAGAATTAAGCTAATGGCATTGCCGCCAAAACCAGTGGCATTGACCATAATCGTCTGCAACTGTTGGGGGGCGGCTTGCGCTAAGAATGGATGAGGGATGAATTGCTGTTTTTGCAGCATCAGGATGGCCATTTCCAAACTAAGCGCGCCGGAGGCTCCTAGCGTATGTCCGATCTTCCATTTATTATTGGTAATAGCTGGGATTTTTTCAGGAAATACTTGCTGAATGGCGTGATACTCCGCCCGATCTCCTCGAACGGTCCCCGGAGTATGGCTGACGAGCGCATCAACCCTATCTAGATCGGCCTCTTGCAAGGCCATTTTCATAGCTTTCTGTAAGGCCAGTCCCTGTCCAGAAATACTGGTAGGAGAGGAGAGGGGCTCCATCCCGTAGCCCAGGCCAACAATCCAGGCCAGTGGAGGATTTTGAGGCGCTTTAGATAATACAAAGCTCGCTGCGGCCTCTCCTAGAACCATGCTGTTCTTTTCTTTTTTCAAATCTAATGCCCGACATGGAAAAGGCGTGGCATCCGGGGAAGCGTAGATACGCAAAGCTTCCATCTGAGCGATCGTGAAGGATGTTAATGGCGCTTCTGTACCACCCGCTAAAAAATGATCACATCGTCCAGATTCTAACCAGCTCACCCCATTGGCAATGGCCTGTAAACCGCTGCTACAAGTCACGGAATGACTAATACTCAAGGCCTCCACCCCTAAAACCTGTGCTACCCAACTGGAAACATTCCCTAAGGTGGTCAAAGGGGAAGTATTGGGACTAAGGTCAGCCCCGTCAACATGCTGAAGATGGGCCCTTTCCAGTACCTGCGTAGCTCCCCTAGAGGAACCCATATTCACTCCCCAATTTTCGGATGGATTGAGATCTAAAGTAGCCGTGGCTTGTAGAGCGGTCTCTATTGCCAGCAGGGTTGATCGATCCAATCGACTATAGGGTTTACCTTCTGTGTATAGAGCTTGCAGTTTCTTTGAGGCGGAGTCCGCCAGCGGGCCTACCCATTTCCCCTCTTCGTTTTGAGCTAATAAAGACGCTCCTTGCTGATAACTCTGCCAAATCTCCGCTGGCTTGCTGCCTAAAGCAGAAAGGCTTCCCATTTGCACGATACCGATTATAGGCTTCTTCATCTGATCCTTCTTTTCTTCTATTTTGCTATCGCTATTGCAACCAACGTTCTTTTAAAATAGGGGCAAATTGTGAGGCCCAGTATTGTACTTGATCAGGGCTGACCTCATTGAGTAGTGGCAAATGGAATAGCGCTTTTTGTCCACTCATTTGCTCTATGATGGAAGCCGAAGATGGTGTGCTTGGCCCATTGAAGATGAGCCCAGCCAGGGGAATACCCCTTTGTTTTAAGCAATTAAGACTCAGTAAGCTATGATTGATGCTGCCCAAGTAGTGCTGTGACACTAAGACCACGGGTAATTGCAAGTGTTGGATTAGATCCAAGATCGTGTGTTTCTCGTTTAAAGGAACCATTAGTCCCCCGGCCCCTTCCACGACCAAAAAGTTATCCGTTTCAGGGAGCGTGAAGGAACTCAATTCAATCTTAACCTGATCGATTGCTGCCGAATGGTGGGGGGAAGCTGGGGTTTGAAGCCGAAAGGCCTCCGGATGAAAACGATTTTCCATACCTTGGCTTAAGCGCTTCACTTTCATGCTATCTGTATGATCGAGGTCTCCGGATTGAACGGGCTTCCAGTAATCAGCCTCCAAGGCTGTGGTAAGTATGGCGGAGACGAGTGTTTTGCCTATTTCTGTACCAATACC